>SLOP01000005.1 GCA_007132465.1 Candidatus Izemoplasma sp. | reverse complement strand
CCTCGACTCAACCATGGCAAGGTTGTGTTTTACCACTAAACTACACCCGCGTGCCGCTCCGAATGGAGCGGGTGATGGGAATCGAACCCACACCATCAGCTTGGAAGGCTGAGGTTCTACCGTTAAACTACACCCGCACGTTGACAGCGTTGATATAATAGCACATCTGGGCGGTCAAAGTCAATAGCCGCACACACAATATTTAGCGTTTCTTGATGGCGCGAAGCTTTGCGCTTGACGCGCGTGGGTTGGCTTCAATTTCTTCTTCACTCGGGCGTACGACCTTCCGCGTGAGAAGCTCGAATGGGGCATCGCCTTCAGGCATCGTCACGAGGCCTTTGGGATGATCGATGGTTGAGGCCTCACGAAAGACGTGCTTGGCGATGCGATCTTCAAGTGAGTGAAAACTAATCACGACCACACGTCCCTCCGGACGCACGCATTCAAGGGCTTGTTGGAGGGATTTTTCAAACACGTTTAGTTCGTCGTTGACGGCAATGCGGAGGGCTTGAAAAACCCGTTTCGCGGGATGGCCTTTTTGCGAGAGAACTTTCATCGGCAAAGCAGATTTAATGACATCAACAAGCTCGAACGTCGTCTCGATTGGATGTGTTTTACGGCGGGTGACAATTGCCTTGGCAATGGGTCCGGCAAAACGTTCTTCCGCATACCGGTAGAAAATTGTTTTTAACGCGCGCTGATCAAGGGTGTTCACGAGCTCGCGCGCCGTCACGCCCTCGCGCGTGTCCATGCGCATGTCGAGGGGCGCATCATGGTTGTAGCTGAAGCCACGTGAGGGATCGTCAAAATGAAAACTCGACACCCCTAGATCGTAGAGCACGCCATCAACGGCGTCAATAGATAGTCGCTCAAGCGTGATTTTAAGGTGTGTAAAGTTCGCTTCGACGACAACGAGTTTGTCGGCATGGTCGCGCAAACGCTCCTTAGCGCGCGCCACGGCGTAAGCATCTTGGTCAAACGCAATAAGTTTACCGGTTTTTAGACGTGTTAACAGCGCCTCAGCATGGCCACCGCCTCCGAGGGTGCAGTCAACGTAGATGCCCTCCGGTTTGACGTTCAAATACGAGATTGCTTCATCTTTTAATACGCTGATGTGGTTCATATGAACACCTTCCTATAAAAGAAAAACGCTGGTGTCAGCGCTTCTTTTACGCCTTACTCGGCGTCGGTTTCCTCGTCTTCCTTAGGTTGCACAACGGCGCGTCCGTCATAATGTCCGCATGCTTTGCATACGCGGTGAGAAAGTTTCATTTCCCCGCAGTTCGGACAAACGACCATGCCAGGCACGCCGATTTTGAAATGCGTGCGACGCTTGCGTTTGCGCGTTTTCGAGGTCCGTCTTTGTGAAACGGCCATACGGTGTTCCTCCTATCGTTTGTATTTCTCTAAGTCCTTAAATGCCGGGTGCACGGAGGATGGTTTATCTTCGTTCTCCGGGCTCTCATACTTTGCGTCCGGACTCACAACACGCAAAGGTTTTTCCAAATATATATTAGACCATACAATCGGCAATAAGTCAACTGTAATTCCCTCCACTTGACGATAATCGTCGTTCGCATCTTCGCTAAAGGTTTCGGTCACCGTAAAATCAAGCGGGACCTCGACCGGTTTTAAGGTGATGGCACAAGCCATCGTCAGCGTGGTTTTGATGCGCAAATGAAAATGGTAATACTGGCCATCCTCAACGTCGAAATCGCCGGTGACGTGAACAGGCGCGATGCCGATTAAATCGCTGCCTTCCTCGAGTGCCTCGCTGTAATCGAGCATCGCATCGAACGTGTTGTTCGAATACTGTTTTTTTCGCAGTTCGGAGACGGTCCATTTCATCGAAATCACCTTCCTGACGTTGTCTAAAATTATATGTTTAATTCGTTCGAAAGTCAAATCTACGGTATAATGAAGTGCATAAGGAGGCATGCCCCATGAACGTCGTCGGGATTGTGGTGGAATACAACCCGTTTCATCACGGTCATCTCCACCACTTAACGCAAGCCAAAGCCTACGCCAAGGACGGCATCGTCATTGCCGTCATGAGCGGTTCGGTTGTCCAGCGCGGTGAGTTTTCCTGCGCTGACAAGTTCCAAAAAACCGCATGGGCACTCGAAGCCGGCGTCGATCTCGTGGTCGAGTTGCCGGGCCTTTTCAGTTTGCAAAGCGCCGATCTGTTCGCTCAAACGAGCGTGCATCTTTTGCATTTACTGGGCGCAAGCCACCTCGTTTTCGGAAGCGAATCCGGTGACACCGATGCGCTATGGCGTGTTGTTGACACCATGGAACACGAAGGGTACGACCCAGCCATAAAAGCCCATCTCAACCGCGGCCTAAGTTACCCTTCGGCGGCGGCTAAAGCGCTAGAAAGCCTCACGGATAACACGCACCACACACTCCCCAACAACATCCTTGGCATCCAATACTTACGTGCCCTTCGCACGTTGGGTAGCGAAATCGAACCCATCGCCATCCATCGCATCGACACCGGTTATTACGAGGCAATCAAAACCAACACCACCATCCAAAGCGCAAGCGCCATCCGAGAGGCGCGCCACCAAGGCACCGCCATCGATGCCTACGTGCCGGATTATGTCGCCAAAGACCTAAGTAAAACCCCGTTGATCTCCCTGCAAGACTGGTATCCTTATTTGCGCTATAAATTGACCACCGAAACCGCCGATGCCTTATCGGAACATTTCGGGGTGGAAGAGGGATTAGAACACCTTTTCAAAAAACACGCTGACGCCCCCACGTTCAATGATTTTTTACCTCGCATTCTCTCTCCTCGTTACACTCACGCCAAGTTGAAACGCACCCTCATGCATGTGCTTCTTGGCTCTAAGAAAATAAACCTCAAGGACTTCTCCCCTCCCTACGTGCGCGTTCTCGGCATGAACCATCAAGGTCAACGCTACCTTAACACGATTAAAAAAGACCTTCAAGTCCCCTTGATTACCAAGATTGAAAAACACAAACATCCGCTCCTCGAACACGAACTCATCATCACAAAAACCTACGACCTGGTGATGAGCAACAATCTGTTCGCTGCGGAGTTTAAACCGGTGCGGATAGTTTAGTGTTTCGTTTGCCCGCCTAAGCGCTTATGTGCTATCATGGCGTCGGGTGATATCATGAACGAAATAAAGACAATAAGCCAAGCCATTGAACACGTCGTCGATCCAAGTTCAGGAAAACCCTTGAAGGATACCGACGCTGTCAAACACGTCGCCATTGACGACGAAAAAAACGCCGTGACCCTCGTCATCGGCGTTAAAAAAGTGGATGAAACCACCAAACAACAGTTGACGCGAAGCCTCGCTAAAATCATCAAAATCGACCTCGGATACCGCGGACTCAAAATTGATTTTCAACGCGTGGTGGATGAAGACAGCCTCCTCAACAAAGCGCGCGACATCAAATACATCGGCATCGCCAGCGGCAAAGGCGGCGTCGGCAAATCAACCGTGGCGGCCAACCTCGCCCTTGCGTTGACACGTATCGGCAAGCGCGTCGGCATCATCGACGCGGACGTTTATGGGAGCTCGATTCCAACGATTTTCAATATGGAAATCAAACTCCCGAAAGCCAACGCCGATGAGAAGATTATTCCATTTGCCCACGAGGGAATCGAAATCATCTCAACAGAGTTTTTTCTTAAAGACAATAAACCCTTGATGTGGCGTGGACCGATGCTCGGCAAAATGTTGAACCACTTCTTCGAAGACATCGCCTGGCATCAAGACATTGAGTACATGATTGTCGACCTTCCACCTGGCACCGGGGATGTGGCGATGGACATTCAGAAACTTATTCCGCAATCGAAAATGTTGATCATCACCACCCCGCATCCCAGTGCGTCACATGTTGCGATTAAAGCGGGTTATGCCGCAAAAGAACTCAACCACGAGCTGCTTGGTGTGGTGGAAAACATGAGTGTCTTCCATCACAACGGTGAATCAATTACCATTTTTGGTGAAGGCGGTGGCGCTGAGGTTGCCGAGCGACTGGAAACGGACTTGTTAGCGCAGATTCCCATCGGCCAACCCGAAAGCGGTCACCACAGTTTATACGGCATGGAAGAACCCATAGGAATCGATTATCTTGGGCTTGCGAACAAACTGATTAAATCCTTATAAAAAAACACGCGCGCCACTTCAACAATGGCACGCGTGTTTTTTATGGCATCGCTTTAAGCGCATCGCGCATCATGCGCATGCGTTTGTGGGTGCGTCTATCGTGCGCCACTGCTTCTTTGTAGCGTCTTTGCTCAGTTGCGTATTGTGCAAGCATGTCGGTGTACGCACGCATCCGCGTTAAGTCAAACTGTTCGTATGCCAGTGGCAACGCCACAGACTTCACGTAATCGGCGCGTTCATCACCATCCTCAATGCGCATCACTTCAAAAGCCACGCTTTCAGCCAGTGCGACGCGCTTAGCTTGGCGTGTTGAGAAAACCTCGGTGAGCGGCGTGAATGATTGACCTTCCGTACGGAGCATTTCAGCAAACAACAACGTTCCCCGAAAATACCATGCGTCTTGTTGACGGCGGTTCAGCCGTTCAAGCACGTGCTTCGCTTCCGTGTAGCTGCCTTGTCGTTGCAATGTTTTCGCGTGCACGTAGCGAAATAGGTTTTCATTTGTCAGCACATGGGCGTCATACGCTAACACGCGCAAGGCCGACGCCACCTCATCAGGGTGGTCATCCACACGCACAAGCAAGCCTTTGAGTTTTCGCGCGAGCGTCCGTGGTGTTTTCGCCATGGCATCATAGCGTTGTAATGCATCACGATGGGCCGTTGACGCTCCATGATCGCGCTTTAACCAAGCACAGACATCGGCCATGATATCCGATGCTAAGACGGCAACTTCGGCACTCAACGCCTTGAAAGATGACCTCAGGGTGCGAAGCAACTGGTACGACTCGACTGGACGGTGCTTGCGTTTAGCCACCGTCGCCGCCAACAGTAAATACACCTGACACGTCATGTCATCCATGTTCGGAACACTTAGTTCTAGGCCACGGCAAAGCGCATCCGCTTGTTCATTGCGTTTCACTAAAGCATGACGCATCAACGCGACGACGTTTTTTAACAAGTGATGATTGGAGATATTGACCTCCGTTTCAATGTTTTCCAGGGCATCCACCTGACCTGCATAATAATACTGCAATGCCTCTTCGAGCAGCTTCACCCCGTCACCTCCAGCCATGTAGACATCGATGTCGATGTCCAATCGACGAGACAGCTCCTTGATAACGTAGTCGCTTGGCATCATTTTGTTGTTTTCAATCTTCGACAGGTAACTGACACTGCACACCCCCTTCGAAATTAACTCCTGTGTGCGTTTTCGCTCCCTCCGCTTACGCTTGATGACGTCTCCAACCAGCGATCGATCTGCATGCATCATCGCTTTGCGTCGTTGTTTCAAGACATGGTGCAAACGTTGTGTGTTCATGGTACGCTCCTTACATTCATGGTGTCATACACAAACCCAACCTTATTGTACGTTGCTTTAGTAAAACAAGGGGGTGTAACATGTTGAGAAAATCACGGCAAACACACCCGATACCTATTGTATTCAACGTGTCATGTTTTGGCAAGCCCTCCCGAAAAAAAAGTTCGCTTCAGCGAACTTTGAGATGATTGGGAAAACGACAATGCTTTTTCAATGGGCATCCCTCGCACTTTGGGTTACGGGCCGTGCAATGGTACCGACCAAAGAAAATGAATTGATGATGCGTTTTCGACCATCGCTGACGCGGCAGTTTACGCATCAACTTGGCTTCCACTTTCTCTGGTGTGTCTTTGGCATAAGCAAGCTTCAGTCGCTTAGCCACACGTGAGACATGCGTATCCACAGCGATGCGATCCTCACCAAACCACACGCTGAGCACGACATTCGCCGTCTTCCTCCCGACACCTGGAAGGCTTTCTAACGCGTCTTGTGATGCGGGAACGCGACCGTTATAACGACTTCGTATGGCTGCGCAGGCCGCTTGAATGTTACGGGCCTTGTTTTTGAACAGTCCAATCTGTCTGAGGTCTTGTTCAAGCGTTTCTGGTGGCACATGAATGTAATCCTCAAGCGAGCGGTATTGTTTAAACAAGGTTGCTGTCAATCGATTCACCGATGCGTCGGTGGTTTGCGCGCTCAACATAACCGCAATCAGAAGTTCAAGGGCATTGGTATGGTTCAGTTCACAATGTGCCTCGGGATACAATTGGTCAAGTTCGAGCAGGATGTCATCTACTCGTCCCATAGGGCATGAAACTCCTTAAGCATATCTTTTTTTCTTTTGGGTGCGGTTTTTACGTTCTCAACCTTTTTAAGCAACATTCGATCGATCATTCTGATTGATGGATGTTGGCGTTTAAGCGCATCAAACGTCGCTTCCTTGACCATCTCAAAACTGTAGTGGTCCTTATCGATCCACGCTCCCACCAAGTCGACATCAAGCGGCGTTAAAGGGTGCTGCAGGGTGTCTTCTAAAAACGCAATCCACTCGTGTTGTGTCCCGGCTTTTTCGTGGGCGTAGGCTTGGTTGTAGTGGTCGGTCACTTTGTGTAAAAAATGATCAACGTCAAAGGTCTCTTGTTCTTTTCCGTTGCCACAATGCCTCAAGGTAATCTGCAAGTAACCTTTTTCCATCAGTGATTCCAACAATTGTCGTGTCTCGGTGACGTCCAACGACAGCCACTTGGCAAACTTTTCCGGTTTGATAACCCC
The DNA here is from genome assembly GCA_007132465.1 of Candidatus Izemoplasma sp. Taxonomy (GTDB): domain Bacteria; phylum Bacillota_I; class Bacilli_A; order Izemoplasmatales; family Izemoplasmataceae; genus SLQR01. The sequence continues at coordinate 79,376 of SLOP01000005.1, read as the reverse complement.
TTGTTTTTCTTCTAACAAGGTGTGCAACTTAATTAAAGCCATGGCCTCAGACTCGCTCAAACCGAACTTATGATAGTAGGCCAGCACTAAGTCGCGGTACCGTAATGCGCCGTCGTCAATCAGTTTTTTCAACAATTTATCCATGGCCATCCCCTAAAATTTCACGCTTTTTTTGGCGAGTTTCTTCAGTGCAATCGCCGCCGCGTTTTGTTCCGCTTCTTTTTTGTTGTGTCCAACGCCTTCGCCCATTAAAATGTCATCCATGTACACGCGAGTGACAAAGGTTTTGTTGTGTGACGGGCCGGTTTCATCGACAATGCGGTATTCAAGTGAACGTTTGTCTGATTGCACGAGTTCTTGCAAATGCGATTTATAGTCGGTGAAATCGTTGCTGCGGTCTTGCTCGATCAGCGGGTAAACAACGCGCTTTGCAATGTTTTCCACGTCGTTCAACCCTTGATCCAAAAAGACCGCTCCGACGAACGCTTCAAAGGCGTCCGCTAGCAACGCCGAGCGCTCTCTTCCACCGGTTTTCTCCTCACCGTGGCCGAGGCGTAAGTACACACCTAAATCACACGCTTTAGCATAGTCGACCAAGGCGCTTTCACACACATACCGTGCCCGACGTTTAGTCAACTCCCCCTCGCGGTACTCTTTGTGGGTGTCGTAAAGGTATTTTCCAACCACCAAATCAAGCACCGCATCGCCGATGAACTCCAACCGCTCGTTTGACTCGGTGTGGTGTTCGTTGGCGTATGAAGAATGGGTCAGCGCCGTCTCTAATAACGCCTCATCGTTCATCGTCACATTGAAAAACTCAAGCAGTTTTTGCATTGTTAACCTCATCCTTTTCAATCACGTCGCCGACCTTATGAATCACGTCTTGGCGGACAACGTGCGCCGCTTGGCGTATGGCGTTATAGAAGCCAAAAGCCTTCGATGATCCTTGGGCTTTAATGACGACGCCACGCAGCCCATAAATCATGGCGCCACCGATTGCTTCGGCCGCCATGCGTTGTTTGAATCGCTTCAGATTACGCATCGAAAGCAGCAACCCAATCTTGCCTAAAAAGCCTTTGGATAGCTCTTGTCTTAACATTTTACCCATGCCTTTGGCCGTGCCTTCAATGGTCTTCATCACGACATTGGCCGTGAAGCCGTCGCTAATCAACACATCGCACGGTGGGCTGAGCACGTCTTTGGGTTCAACGTTGCCAACGAAGGCGATGTGTGGGTTGGCGGTGAACAAGTCAAACACCGCTCGATCCAGCTCACGCCCTTTTCCCTCTTCGGTGCCAATGTTAATCAACCCCACCCGTGGTGTGGACACACCAAGAATTTCACGGGCGTAAACGCTCGCAAAATGGGCTTGTTGGACCATGTATTCTGGCTTGATTTCAAGGTTGCCTCCGGTATCCAACAAAATCAGTGGTTTCCCTAACGCGGTGGGAAGCACCGGTGCAATCGCTGTGCGCTTCATTTTTTTCATCCGGCCAACCAAGATGTGCGCACCGGCAATTAGCGCTTGGGTTGCTCCGCTGGACACAATCGCATCGGTTTCGTTGTTTCGAACGCTTAAAAGCGCCATCGCCATCGAACTGTTTCGGTTTTGACGGATGGCCGCAATTGGATCTTTTTCGCCCATGTCAATGGTGCCTTCGCTCTGGACAATGCGAATGCGTGTGTCATCGGATAAGAAAGGCCGAATCGTGACCTCATCGCCATAAAGCACGATTTCAATGTCATCAATGGCTTTAATGGCGCGCATGGCACCTTCAACTTGTTCTTTGGGGGCAAAGTCTCCTCCCATGGCATCAACGGCTATACGTATCATCGAATCACCTCTGTTTTAGCGTTTGACGTGTTTTTATTATAGCACGCGCCGACGTGAACGTGAATGGTTGTGATTAATTCTTTACGACCTCACTCAAGCTGTCAATCAAGGGCGCATGTTCCTTGCGTTTAACGTAGGCTTCCACCGTCTGATCGGCGTCTTGCTTGATTGATTCAAGGACGCCCATCGACGTCGATGCTAGCAACTCTGCGAGCGATGACTGTCCACTCTGTGCGGTGCCAAGTGCCTCACCAGCGCCACGGTTTCGTAAATCGTACTCACTTAGCACAAACCCGTCATCTACCGTCTCAAGCAGTTTTAGCCGTTCGGTCGCATCACGGTTACCGCCGCTCACGAGCACACACGTACCCGCATGGTGATCACGCCCGACACGGCCGCGCAGTTGATGAAGTTGGGCATATCCAAAACGTTCGGCGTGATGCACCACCATCAAGGTGGCGTTGGGTACATGAATGCCGACTTCAATCATCGTCGTTGCCACGAGAACGTCAATATCATGCGCTTTAAACGCCGCCAGCACACGTTGCTTCTTCTTGGTGTCAAGTTGGGCGTGAAGCGTCTCGACTTTAGCCTCGGGATAGCGCTTTCGAATCACGGACGTAATGGTGTCAACACCAAACAAGCCGACGGTTTCGTTGGTTGTAATGGTCGGCGCAACCACATAGGCTTGGCGTCCCGCTCGCAGCGCTGCTCGCAGATGTGTTGGAATGGTTTTTTTATCCTTGTCGGTGATGACAAGTGTGCGCGCAGTTTTTTGTCCTCGTGGTCGGCTTTGCAGGGTGGATAAATCCACATCGCCATGAATCGTCATGGCCAAGGTCCTCGGAATCGGCGTCGCGCTTAGGTACAGCACGTCTGGGTTGTCTCCTTTGGTCTTGAGTTTCTCCCGTTGATTCACGCCGAATCGATGCTGCTCATCAGTGATGACCAGCCCGAGGTCACGGTAATCAAGCGTTTGTGAAAACAATGCGTGCGTGCCGATGACAACATCGATGGTGCCCTCGCGTAAGCCCGCTTTTACCTGGCGTTTCGCGTCGCCTTCAAGCGACGCGGTCAACAGTGCCACAGAAATGTCAGTGCCCGCAAAGAAGACTTCACACGCCGCGTAATGTTGGTTGGCTAGAATGTCGGTCGGTGCCATGAATGCCACCTGGTGTCCCGCCAACGCCACCGCGGCCATCGCAAGCATTGCCACGACGGTTTTTCCGCTTCCGGTATCGCCTTGCAACATCCGACGCATGACACGTGGGCTTTCAAGGTCGGTCAGAATCTCCATGACAGCGCGGGTTTGATCTCCTGTGAGTGTGTATGGAAGGTTGTGAACCAAGGCGTTCAGTGTAGGTTTGTCGATGGTTTTAGGCGTCCCATGTTCCGATGCGCGAGCCATGCGGCGTAAAGCAACCATGACCAAATAACGGTACATGTCGGCGTACTTCTCACGTTTTCTTGCTTGAAAGAGTGCGGTTTCACTTTGTGGTTGATGCAAGGTTTCGCACATGGTATGCGGATCGATGAGTTCATGCTTATCCACGAAAAATGCCGGCAAAAACTCGCGGTGTCGCTTCACCATCGGCAGGGCTTGATCCACAAGCTCTGTGAAACGTTTATCAGTGACACCATCCACGGCATAAATCGGCGCAATGCCTTCGTCAAAATTTTTCTCGAGGATGGCTTTAGATAAGGCTAAGACATCATCGCTTATGCGACCATACACAATCAAACGAGGGTGGGCGTTAATGGTTTTGGCGAGGTAGGGTTGGTTATATAACTTAGCGGTCATTGTCCGGCCATTAAACTCAACCTTGAAGCTGAGGATGGTGAGGTTTTTGCGGACATAGGCCACCCTCGCGTTAGCGATGACGCGCACACGAAAATAGGCGTACTCGCCTGGTGCTAACATCATCGGATCGATGATCCGGCGCACGTCATAGCGTTTGGGGTAGCGCTCGACAAGTTGCTCGAGGGTGAAAATGCCTGCGCGTTTTAACGCTTCGGCGGTTTTCTCGCCAACGCCTTTTAGTTCTCGTAGTTCGTCCATGGCACCCCTCCTCTGTGCTTATATTATAGCATGGTTTTGACACATTCTCGTGGGCATGAAATGGAAAAAACGTCGACAGAAACTCACAAGCAAGTATAATGGAAGTAAGGAAAGGAGCGATGTTTATGCGTATTGCGCTGATTGCTCACGATGAGAAGAAACCCGACATGGTTACGTTTTGCCGCGACCAGCTGGCAATTTTGAAAAAGCATGAGCTTTTTGCTACCGGCACCACCGGTGCGCTCGTCAAAAAAGAAACGACCCTTCCGGTGCATTGTTTTAAGTCAGGTCCACTAGGTGGAGATCAAGAAATCGGGGCCCGGGTGGCTCGTGGTGAAATTGACATTATCGTGTTTTTTCGCGACCCCCTGACCGCGCAACCCCACGAACCGGACGTGTCGGCGCTGTTTCGCTTAAGCGATGTCTATCAAATTCCATTGGCAAGCAACCCAAACACCGCCAAACACGTGTTTCGTTCCTTGGCGTGTGACGAGCAATAAAAAAAGGGACCTTGAAATTTCAAGGTCCCTTTTTAACGCTTATTCAACCGCCAACAAGTAGGCGTAGATTGCTTGTTCTCCATCGACGGTCTCAACTTCAAGCTCGTCATGGTTTTCCTCGATGTGGGCAATGAGTTTATCGACTTCATCTTTGTCGACATCTTCCCCATACATGATGGTCACGATTTCGCTTTCCTCATCCACGAGCGCATCGACGAGTGTTTTAACAGCGTCGAGCCGATCGGTTTTGCTGGCGACAATGTTTCCGTCCTTGATACCAAGGTAATCGCCTTTTTTAATCTTCATTCCATTCACTTGAGTGTCGCGAACGGCGTAGGTCACCTCACCCGATTTCACGTGTTCGATGAGTTCGTTCATCTCATCTACCGTGTCCTCAAGCGCTTGGTTAGCGTCGAACATTGTCAGCGAAGCATACCCCTGGGGAATGGTCTTTGCAGGCAGGACAATAACGTTTTTATCCTCGATGTTTTTGGCTGCGGTTTCGGCGCTTAAAAAGACGTTTTTATTGTTTGGAATAATGAGCACATTATCGGCGTTGACATGGTCTACCGCGTCGATGAAATCCTGGGTTGAAGGGTTCATGGTCTGTCCACCGTCTATCACGTAGTCGACGCCCATTTCCTTAAACATGTCATGGAGTCCCATGCCATTAACCACGGTGATAATGCCGTATTTTTTCTTGGTGTCGATTCTGAACTTGTTGCCATGGTCGTGACTGCATGCAGTCTCGTCGTGTTCTTGTCCTTCGCTTTGGCCATTGTGAGCTGAATGCAAAAGGGTTTCGGTGTGTTGCATCGTCATGTTTTCAATCTTTAGGTTGGCGAACTCTCCGTAGAGTTGGCCGATGTTCAGCGCATCGCCAGGTTTTTCCGTGTGCACATGAACTTTGCAGATGCCCTCATCGGCGACCACGACGATGGAATCGCCGAGACGACCGAGTTGCTTAACGAGTTTTTCTTTGTTAAACTTCTTCTCTGGATCAAGCTCGATGATAAACTCCGTGCAATAACCAAACTCGGTTTCTTCTGTTTCGAAAGAACGGCCTGCTTTAGCGCGTTTAGCTGCCTTGGTTTCTTCGTATATTTTGCCTTCCAAGGCATCTAGCATGCCCTCAACGATGACAATTAACCCGGCACCGCCGCTATCAACCACACCAGACTCTTTCAGCACCGGCAACAAATCGGGTGTCCGTTTCAACGAAGCTTCGGCCTCTTTTAAATACACCTCAAGCACCTCGAGGATATCGCTGTCTTCCTTAGCAAACGCTTGGGCTTTATCGGCCGCTTCTCGCGCCACGGTAAGGATGGTGCCTTCCACCGGGTTAATCACCGCGCCATAGGCCTGTTCAACACCGTATTTCAAGCCGTTGATAAACTGCACCGAATTGGCAATTTCAAGGTCTTTAAATGCTTTGGCAAATCCACTAAACAGCTGCGACAAAATAACGCCAGAGTTACCTCGGGCGCCCATTAATAACCCTCGCGAAAGGGCCTTGCCGATGCGTTCAACTGTTTCGTTTTCCAAATGTTCTATCGAGGTAACCCCCGACATCATCGTCGATTGCATGTTGCTTCCGGTGTCGCCGTCAGGGACGGGAAATACGTTGAGATCATTTATTGTTTGATGGTTGTTTTTCAGGTTAATCGTACCGTTTTTTATGATGACTTTCAACAAATCGCCATCAAGGGTTTTAGGACTCATATAATACGCCTCCGTAAACATTCTTGAGCGCGTGAATGTCGCACACACGTTGCCTGGAATCCTTTGATAATCTTGCTATCTTAAGGCTTAATTTATTCTATCATAAGTCTTTTTTAATTGCAACAAATTACACTGTAGGTGCATTTTATTAAAAAATACCAAAATTTCTTGCATTTTACAGTCCATATGTTATAATATTTTAGGTTTAGACACTAATGACTGAACGGAGGCTACTTTCATGGCTAAAGAATGTTACGTAACTGGCAAAAAGAACCTCACCGGCAATAACCGTCCGTTCTCGCTGACCGCGACCAAACGGAAATGGAAAGCCAATTTACAAAAAGTAAAAATTGTGGAAAACGGAGAAATCAAAACGGTCTACGTTTCCGCGCGTGCGCTCAAGAAAAACAACCTTACCCGCGCGTAAACAACCTTGTTACTATCACGAGCCGATGGTAATCGGCTTTTTTCATGCCTATAACGAATACCTCGATCCATCTCCCTCTCTTTGAAAAAACACCGCTCAACGGTGTTTTTTTCATTTGGCACGTTCTTTATGTTTCTTGAGAAAGAATCACCAGCAGTACGCCTTCGTCAAAACTGACTTCACCATCGCCGGCATTGGACACACAAAGCGGGTCGTCCACCTTAAGGTCATACCCCGTTAAATCATATCGAAAACCTGTCAGATGCAGGTCTTTTACATCTTCCATCGCAAAGAACGAAACGACCTTATACCCCTGACCAAGACGATAGGTTCCCGGTGCTAAGGCAAACGCGCACGTGTGGTCGGTCACAAAGGTGATGGGGCCTTGTTTTAAGAGGGTCAAATTCGCCAAGGTGTGATCCAAACGTCCACCAAGGCCGCCGTAAAATATAACCTCATCCGGGTTGTGTGTCAACGCTTCTTTGAGCGCTAAGGCGCTGTCGGTATCGTCTTTTGCTTCGGGAAAACGCTCAACTCGCTTGGCGTGCGCGCTGATTTTTTTTATTTCCGTGGCGCTCACAGAATCAAAATCACCCAGCGCAACATCCAACGTGAGCCCGTGATTGATAGCCGCAATCGCACCGCCTTCAACACCGATGAGGACACAGTCTTCCTCTTCATGGTAAAGCGTGGCTAAATCATACGTCACCGGGTCGACAAAAACCTTCACTTTCATCGCCTTAGCGCCCGCATGCTCGCTTCGCGATCCGTGCTTCCGAAAACATAACTGCCTGCGACCAACACATCGGCACCGGCATCAACGCATTGTTTTGCGGTCTGCTTATTGATCCCCCCGTCGACGACAATCTCGAAGTGGTAGCCTTCGCGATCACGAATGTCGCGTAACTGGCGTATTTTCTCTAGACTCTCAGGCATGAACGCTTGGCCACCAAACCCTGGTTCAACGCTCATGACCAACACGACATCAAGCGTGGATAAATACGCTTCGATGGCTTCAATGGGCGTGGCTGGTTTCATCGACATCCCTGCTTTCACGCCGGCATCATGCAGCCGCTCAACAAGTTTACCGGGATCAACAACCGTTTCAACGTGAAAGGTGATGTGATCGCTGCCGGCAGCGATGAAATCATCAAGGTACTTCGCTGGATTTTCAATCATCAAGTGCGTGTCAAACACCTGGCGGGTGTGGGGGCGCAGCGCCCGTATGATTGGCGCACCAAAGGACAAGTTGGGCACAAAGTGTCCATCCATCACGTCGATGTGCAACCACTCTGCCGACGACACGGTGGCGATGTCGTCTTTTAAACGACTGAAATCGGCCGATAAGATTGAGGGTGCGATTTTCATGTTATTCCTTCTTTCTGTAGGTTTTTTCTGTTGTTTTAATTTCCTCATAGATGGCGTGATACCGCGCGTAGCGTTGAGGTGGAATATCGCCTGCATCCACGGCTGCTTTCACGGCGCACCCCGGTTCATCGATGTGCCGGCACGCACGGAACTTGCACGCATCGGCCACCTCGATAAAATCAGGGTAACACTGGGCGATGTCAGATTCGTCGACATCCCCAAACGAGAGTTTTGAAAACCCGGGCGTGTCAGCCACGAGCCCTCCATGGAGATCGAGCAACTCCGTGTGTCTGGTCGTGTGTTTTCCACGACCCAGCGCTTTGGAAATAGCATCAGTCTTGAGTTTAAGACGGATATCAAGGGCGTTTAGCAAACTGCTTTTACCGCTTCCAGTTTGGCCGGCAAAAACACTGACTTTATCTTTGATGGCGGGTTTCAGGGCTTCCACAGAAGCGCGGTTGTGGACCGTGACGTATAACACCGAGTAGTGTCTTTCGTAATGCACCATTGAACGTCTGAGCTCATGCATGTCGTTCGCGTCCATAAGATCGACCTTCGTGACCACAATCAGCGGGGCGATGTCCTTGTGTTCAACCATCACCAAAAACCGATCGAGCAAGGTAAAGCTAAACGCCGGTTCTTTGGCCGAATGAATCAAGATTGCCTGATCGATGTTGGCGATGGGTGGGCGCTCTAGTTCATTTTTTCGCGGCTTCATGTCGAGAATTCGTTCCTCATCAAAGAAGACAATATCCCCAACTTTCGGCGATAGATCGAGATGACGAAACTTGCCGCGTGGTTTCAACACCACGGCGCGGTTTTGCGCGTCTTTGACGGTGTATTGGCCACCTATGAGTTTTGTGACACGTCCTTGTTTCATGGCATCGGCTCCTTAGACCTGATAGCGTTTCAACGCCTCTTGAAGGCTAAACTTGGTGATTTTCTTTTTCGCATGCACTTGTCCCACAATGCTCATCAAAATGAACAACACTGCCGCCAACGCAATATCCCAACTTCTGACTTCAAGCGGGAAGTACATGCCAAACCAATTGAGAAAGTATCGTCTTAGCCACATGAATGAAACAATCGTGACCGGCACCATCAGCGCAAACGTTACCACATTAATCTTCGTGTAACCACCCAAAATGACCCGTGAAATTTCCTTGGGTTCATACCCAAGCACCTTGAAGAGTGACATTTCGTAAGCACGTCCCTCAACGGTCAACACACTTAACAAATAGACGACGATGAGCGCAATAAAGAGCGACGCGCCTACCATCAACACAATCATCGCACGGTATCCTGTGTTGAGCTCATCCAGTTGATCGATCATCGTCTGGCGATGCCACACAAACGGCCCCGCATCCTCCGGCGCTTCAGTGGCTGTATACAAGCGATTATACACGTCGTCGCGGCCGAAAACCTGGTCACTTAACCACGCCCTATCGACGTACACATGGGCGCCAGGATACACGTTGGCCATCGCCACCACCGTCACATCAACCTCACCGCCAAACCATGACACCCGCAACACGTCACCGACGCTAACCCGTGTCAAGTCATGAAAACTCCGGCTAATAATGATTCCCTCATCGAGTCGGGGCACCACGCTTTCGCCTTGGCGATTCACAAGCGGATAGAGCGTCCCTGACGCCTCAAGACCGATGATGGTAGCTCGTTCTCCTGCCACGTTGCCCTCAAGCGTCAATCCGCGTTCATGATTCTCGGGGTTGCAGGCTTCTGCAACGTCGCACTGGATGACGCTTTCATAACGATGGTTGCCATAATAATCATGCATCGTGCGTTCAAAAATACCGTGCATGCCTAAACTGATAAACACCAGATACAGTGCCATCGACACACCAAACACATAGACCGCCACTTTCATCCACTGACGCATCAAGAGCGCCATTTGCAACCGCGTCAACACGTTTAACCGCGTGATGAGGCGTCGCAACCATCCGGTTTTCACCACGCGTGGCTTGCTGACAACGGGGGCTACCATGATAACCGGGCGGGCCCCAAGCACCATCTTGAGTCGCCAAAACGCCAGCCCGAGCACTACCATCGTTGGCAGCACAACGCCCAGATACGCATCGCGTGCTTGATAAACAATGTCGCCTTCCGGTAACAAATAAAATCGTAGATAGAGCCCGCGCATCCATGGCGCCACCCAGATACCAAGCGCCGCCCCAATGATCAGCGTCGTGATCGCAAACACCCCTACCGCCACGACGTAGGGCAAGACTATTTCTGTGGTCGTCGTCCCCATCGCCTTGAACACACCAAGCGCACGCCGATCGTCGGAAATCGTCTTGGCCACCATGATGCCGACGATAATCATGCCGATGGACGCAATCGCAACGCTCAAGAAAAGCCCCATCGCTTGCGACCCATCGAGTTCAGCGTATATCGCACCGCTCCGCGGATTGTTTTCAGTCATCACAACGCGAGACACAAACTCCGTGCCCTCTAAGGCCTCCTCAAGGGGGGCAAGACGTGACGTGCCGACACCGCTTAACGCAAAGCCAATGGTTGAGGCCAAGGCATGAAAATCGTCTTCATGCATCGCCACCGGCGTGGTCACAGCGCTGTCAAATGCGTACAGATGTTCAAAGATTGGAAGGTTGTAATCAGGGAATAACACAAACCCGCTGATGGTGTAGGTTTGCTCGCCTAACACGATGGCATCACCAATCGCAATGCCATTCAAGCGAGCGTAGGTTCTGGACACCGCGACCTCACCCACGTCGGGGAACGTGCCTTCACCCTCCATGTGGGCGCGGTTAATCGTCTCATTGTTCAATAAAATCCTGACCCGATGACGCGATCCCTCCGGATCGATGTAGGCATCTTTATGCAAACGCCATTCAAACGCGAGTCCTTCTGTGGCGTCTAATGCCTGATTTAGGCGCTGATCAAGCACACTCATGAAACAAGCACGGTCGGAGGCATAAAGCGCCGACAGCGCCGTCATGGGTTCAACCGCACAAGGGGCATCGTCGGCCTCTTCAATTCCCACAAATGGCGATGCGTGAACGACAAAAGTTTCTTGATTCGACGTCTCAAAAAACCGTTCCGACGCATCTTGAACGGACGCCACCGAAAGCGACATCACGGTATAAATAAAACCGCTTATCACCAACAACACACCCAACAACGCCACGCTCAGTTTCTGTCGACCGAACGTTCTCAATACGTGTTTATAATACATCATTCGCCCCAAGAAATATCCTCGGCTGACACCGGTCTATTGGCCTTGACAGACACCACTTTGCCGGAGTTAAGACGCACGATGATATGAGCCAATCGGGCAATGGCGGCGTTATGGGTAATCAACACCACCGTGGTGCCATGTTTTTCGTTAAGACGCTGCAAAATGCCCAACACCGCTTTGCCCATTTCCTCATCAAGAGCACCCGTTGGTTCATCGCAAAACAACACTTTCGGCCGTTTTGCAAGGGCTCGGGCAATCGACACGCGCTGTTGTTCGCCCCCGGACAGTTGGAAAGGGTACTTGGTTTTATGTTTAGCCAGCCCCACATCATCGAGCAACCGTTCTGAATCGTGCGGCTCGTCAACTAACCGACCACCGATGTCAACGTTCTCTTTCGCCGTCAACGTATGCAACAAATTGTACTGCTGAAAGACAAACCCCACGTGTTTTCGTCGAAAAGCCGTCAATGCGTTGTCTTTCATCGTGTCGATGCGTGCCCCATCGATGGTAATTTCACCTTCATCGAGCGTGTCTAGCCCGCTCATCACGTTCAACAACGTACTCTTGCCTGAACCCGACGGCCCAAGCACGACCACAAATGCGCCATCGTCTATCTCGATAGACACGCCGTCTAAGGCTGTTGTTTTCACGTCGCCCTCACCGTAGGTTTTTGTGACGTTTTTCAATATGATTCCCATGGCCTCACCTCATCAATGTTATTATAGCACTTTCACAAACCGTCGAGCACTCAGTGAATACAAATACCCTTCAATCGGTTTGCTTGTCATCTTACGCAACGTGGATGCGTACCCTTCGATTTGGGCGTGATACGAAGTTTTCTCAGTCACCGACAACTTGTAATCGACAATCACAAAGGCATCCTTTGTCTCCAATAACAAATCGATGAACCCACTTCGCTCTCCCTCGTCATCCTCATCGACAATCGGAAACTCCTTGTAGACGTTTTCGATGTCGAGGTGACGGTAAACGTCGCTTTCAAAAAACGCCCGCACCATGGACCGTTCCATCGCATCGTGACTCAAGGCGTGCACCTGCGGTTCAATGGGGCGCGCAAAATCAATCAACTCAAACAGTTCATGCATTCGATTTCCTCGTGCCATCACGCGTCGACTCGCGGCGTCGGGTAATTCTATCTCATCGGCACTATATCGCGAGCGGGTAACCGGCGCCGCAATCACCGGAGACGCGTAGGTTTTATCGATGGAGCGCGCGCTGTCAACCACACGGCGATCGGTAAGACGCCGACGGTAATCGACATCGACCTTTCCTTCAACCTGCCAGCGCATCACCCGGCCTTCAAGCGCCGTCATCGCGCTCGATATGACCTCGTGATACGATCCATACTCGCGGCGTTCAAAGGCCTTCACAACGCCTTCTTCATCGGTATGCCACGGCGCTGCTTCGGGCTTCTTAAGGTACGGCAACACGCACAGCTCCTTCGCCCTAGTTAGCGCCACATAAAGCACCCGCAATCGCTCGCTGACATCGTCAGCTTTGAGCCGTGCCTTATGCACATCAAACAAAAACGATTCGCGCAAACCCTCATCATCATGCGGCATCACCGCACCAAAGCAGGTGTCATACGCGTAGTTCTTCATCGTTGTCCGCCTAAATCCTCGCTGCAACGACGGCACGTACACGACGGGAAACTCCAACCCTTTTGATTTATGGATGGTCATCAACCGCACGCCACCGTCATGGGATGGGTCGGCAGACATAAACTCCAGATCGTCGTCTGATTCCGCAAGGGCGTCAAAATGGTGAACCAACGCCGCAAGGTCGAACCCCTCATCAGCGAGGGACGCAATCATCGCCTCAAGCTGTGCCAAGCGGCCACGCGCCGCTTCGGTGTCAGGAATGCGTACCAACGCCGCCTCCATGTCAAAGGCATCGACCAATGACGAAAACACCTCACCCAAGCTATCCTCGCGCGCCACACGGGCAATCGCAAACAATGCATTAAACACCTCGACAAAACGTTCATCGGCAAACGATGGGTCCCGTGGGCGCTGCGCCGGCCAGGTCGACAGCTGTTTGGCGGCGTCCTCATCGCTCGATTCGACGACAAAACTACGCGCCACCCCCATGAACGCGTGCTTGCCAAACGCACGGTAATACTCGTCGTCTAACAAGGCGTAGGTTAAACGCAAAAACTGCCGATACACATCAACATCGACACACTCAGCAAAACGCACGTTTTTCCATACCGTGAGCGGAACGCCTTTGGACGCAAACGCCTTTCGGTAAATGTCAAACGGCGTTGACACATTGATGAGGATGGCCACATCATCGTATCGAAGTGGGCGAAGCGTCTGCCCATCGACAATCGACATCGACCCCACACGACGGGCAATGTCGTCGGCAACCAACTGGGCCTCGATGTCGTCGTCACGCAAGCCGCGTTCGCGGTACGATATGATGTCTTTTTCATCGTAGGCCGCCAGCCAAAGCCCGGTGTTCGCCGCGTCTTCCGGTAACTGCGAAAACACCGTGTTTCCCGGTTTTAGCCGTTGTCCATCGACGTAATCAACCCCGCCAATGGCCTCATCCATCGTCTGGGCAAACAGCGCGTTAACGCCACTTAGCACACCGGCGCGCGAGCGGAAGTTCAAGTCGAAATCAATGACCTCGCCCGCGCCCTCACCATACCGTTTGAGCTTGTCTGTAAACAGCGCCGGCTCGGCGTGTCGGAAGCGGTAGATCGATTGCTTGATGTCACCGACTTGATAGGTGTTGTCCGACGTGATGAGCGACACGAACGTCTCTTGCAGACGATTGGTGTCTTGGTACTCATCGATCATCACCTCGGCCGTTTCTCGCTTCAGTTCATCACGAACCTCAGGATAATCACGAACCAAGCCAATCGCCAACCGCGCCACGGTTGAAAAGCGCATCCGTCCGGTCCGTGTTTGCTCACGCATACACGCTAAGTCGAAGTCACGCACCAACGCTTTGATGGTTGGGAAGTGTTCATGCGCCTTGACAAAGGCCTCCCGATGCGCTTCACGTGAATAACGCGTCAAGGTTCGCAACGTGTCTAAGGCTTTCTTTAACCGTTGTTGCATCGCATCGAGGGCATAAACCTCACCGTCCATGCCGGCATCACGCAAGGCTTTGTTCGGTGTGCGTAGGGTCGGCAAACGCAACGCATCTACCGCGCCATGCAACGCATCATAACCATCGGCTTTCTTCAGCGGTGCTAGCCCATCCATCACGGCGTCCGCATGGGCTTCCACTGTTTCGTGCGGCGCGCCGTTTCGCATGTCGTTAACAATATCAACAACCCGCTCAACGGTTTCATCGACCAGATTCAAAAACACGGAGAAAGCCTCCTCGAAACGTGGCGTGCCGGTGGCTGGAAAAGCGTGATCAAGCGCGGCGTCGAAGTCGGCATGCAAGCTGACTTGCTCGTGAAAATGGTTGATTTGTGCACGCAACGTTGCATCATCTTTATTTTCAAACGCCGCCACATAGCGTAAAAACGCTTCATCACCGGCTTCATAGCGCTGATTAAACAAACGCTCTAAAAGCGTCGCTTCTCGCATCGACAAGGCCGTCGGCTCACCGATGGTAACGTTAGCGGCCACACCGATGATGTGTCCGTATCGCTTCAACACGGCCAGCGCGTAACTGTCGAAGGTCCGCACATGGGCTGTTTTTAACGATGCCAGTGCACGTGTGGCTTCAGGCGTGTTTTCCTCGATGAGTTTTGTGCGGATGCGTGATTTCATTTCGCGGGCTGCGGCGTTGGTGAACGTCAACACCACAAGTTTTTCAAGCGGCGTCCCGCGACGCACATGGTCGAGCACGCGCTCACTTAACACCGCGGTCTTTCCACTGCCGGCCCCGGCGCTGATTAGCACGTCATGTCCACGGGTCGTAATGGCACGCTTTTGTGCAGCGGTAAACGTCATCGTTTATCCCTCCCTTGGCGCAACCGTGCAAACAGTTCTTTGTCGTTTTTCGGCACATCAAGCACCGTGTAATCGCTGTCGTCTTTGTAACACACGTCGTTAAACGGGCAATGCGTGCAGCTGAAATCGTGTTTGCCGTCGGTTTTTGGATCAATCGTGAAATCCCCCTCAACAATCTGTGTGGTTGCCTCGTGCACCAACGTCTCTAGGTGCCCAATCAACGCCTCGAGGGCTTCTGGCGTAAACGTTCTAAAACTTCCGTGCAGCGTGCCCTGGTTCGTGATGCGCGCGCCTTTCAAAAATGAACCGGTTTCAACGTCGGGATCGAGCGTCAACACCGCGGCCACGTCTTCCACAGTATACCCTTGCCAAGCGAGGTGTTGTTCGAGCGATTCGTTCAAACGCTCACCTTCCTTAAGCTTTGTTGGACGATAAAACACAGTCTGTTCGTAAAAACCCTGGATGCGTCGTGTTTCCGGTTCTGTTTTCATCAAGAGCCACACATAATATAACAGCTGCGCTGAAAGCCCATATAACGCCATGCGGAGATTGAGGGTTGCCTTGCCTGTTTTATAATCAATTAAGACGGTGTCGATGACGTCGTCGGTCGTGTGCGAGAGCACCTGGTCGATAAACCCTTTATGGTAAGCCACATCGTTTTCATGCACCACCCGTTTCTCGGTCGCTTCGATGGTGTAACCTGAGCGTGCTCGTTGGGCATGAATAATCGGCACCGCACGGCGCAAAGCCGCGCACGCTACGTCGAGGAAAAACCGTTCTTTGGCCGCGTACGATCGTTCGTTTGTGAGCGCGGCCTTGGCGGTTTCAAGGGCTATCTCTAAGTTTTCACCGCGGGTGGTTTGCTCGAGGATTTGATGAAAAAAGTTGCCAATATCAAGGGTAAAGTTTTCTTCTCGAGGTCGCAAGGTTAACACATGGTCGGCATAGTAGCGAAACTTACAGGCGAAAAAGTGTTGCAGCGCCGAGTACGATACCGTCGGTTTGTCTGGCAAAAAGCGGGCTAACGTCGCTTGACTTATGCCGTCAAACGCGTGGTCATACGCATTATACTGTTTGAGTCGCTCACCGGTGATGAGACGCCGTTCTTCTCTTTTGGCGCCATACATCATGTATGCATCGTATGCCTCTTTGCCTTTAAGTGTGTCATAAAGGTCACTAAAGCGTTGCCCAAGCAGCACCGGCTTATCGGCATCGGCAAACGCAGCCAACACGCCCGCTGGCACATGCGTTTCACCATGGACGTCGCGCGCCACGCTCAAGATTGTCTGATCCGGATACGCAAGCGACCGCATCACAGCCTGTTCGATTCGATTATTTCGCTCGCTTTGACGCCAAAACCCAAGCGCGTGTCGTTCATCATCACTCAATAAATCATCGGTTGCAAAGCGGGGGAACATTCCCTCAGTACACCCGAGGACATAAAGTTTGTTAAGGCCTCGAGTCTTTTCAGGGTCGAACATGGCCAACGTCACGGCGTTATCGTACGCTTGATTTGGCAAGCGTCGTCGAGCAAAGCGGTAACGTAAAAACGCCTTTGCATCGGCCAAATTATCACACGCATCAAGTGCCCGCACAGCTTCCGATTGAATCGCACGAAGCGTGGCGCCTCGGGTTGATGTTAAGGCGTTGTAGGCTTCATGAATCGCTGTTTCCAAGGGGTTGTCCGAGGCTTCAAGCGCTGCTAAGAAGCGTTTTGCTGTGTCGGTGTGACCGAGCAACGTGCCGATGTGATCATTAAACGGTATGCCAAACGCACGCAACAATCGACGCGCCGGGGTAACGTAAACCGGATCGGCAACCATCAGGCTGATGGCGTTTAAAGGCGTGCCCTCGGCGTGCGCTTGACGTACCGCGCATGCGACGCGGGCAAGGGCCGTGTCGGCGTTGTCTTCTCGCCACACACCGACGTTTGGCGTGGGGGTTTCGTTGATATTTAGGATGCGCGCCCCGTGGTGTGTGGCGCAAGTGAGCGCTTTTTCTAGCCTATCATCAACCATGACATAATCGACAAGCACGGTTTTTCGGTGAAAGAGTGCCTCAGCATGAGGTGCTGGCTTAAGCAACCCCGCCGCTTTTGCGTTCGCTTTGATGGTTTGAAGCGTCGTCAGTCTAGGGGTCGTTGACTCGGCATTCCCATGCACCCACGAAAGCCAGGGGGAAGCGACCTCAAGCGGTTGGCCGAGGGTCCGAGCAATCGACAGCAGCGTTCGGTCAGTTAAGGGGAAGAGCGCCGCGTCGATGAAATCGCGTGGCGTCATAAACCGCACACGACAAAACACGCCCCGTTCGCGCAAAATACGCAACGCTAGGCGTTTGGTTCGGTTGTCGCTGACGACGATGGCGTCGTCGGTTTTCAGTAAGGCTTCAACAAGCTTCACGTCACTTATCTCCCCTTTTGTTCGCGGATTCTCAACTGGCCACAGGCGGCATTGATGTCGCCGCCGCGCTCGCGTCGGTAGGTGGCCACAATACCGCGTTTCATCAGTCGATCAAAGAAAGCACGGGCTCGCGTTTCCTCACTCGGTTTAAAGTCGAACTCGCCGACCGGATTGTAACGAATCACGTTGACGTATGCGTTAATGCCACGGATACGATTCGATAACTCATCGGCGTGAGCGATGTCGTCGTTGACATGGTCGAGCAAAATGTATTCAAACGTCACGCGCCGATTGGTGGCATCAACGTATCGTTTGACGCTTTCAAGCAACGCATCCATGGGGTACACGTGGTTGATTTTCATCAACCTTGACCGAATGGCATCGTTGGGTGCGTGCAAACTGATGGCTAAGTTCACCTGCAAGGGGCGCGTTGCAAAGGCATCGATGTTAGGCACGATGCCACTGGTGGAGACGGTGATATGACGCGCGCCTATTTCGAGCCCGTGGGGCGCGTTGATGATATCGATAAACGCCATGACGTTATCGTAATTATCAAACGGTTCACCGGTTCCCATGATGACGACATGACTGACGCGCTCTGCTTCCAGCGATTCCACCTCGAGCACCTGCATTACCATCTCGCCGACGGTTAGGTCACGGGTCTTTTTTTCAAGCCCGCTAGCGCAAAACGCACACCCGATATTACACCCGACTTGCGTCGTCACACAAAGGCTCTTCCCATAGGGATGTGCCATCAACACGGCCTCAATGAGGTGGTGGTCTTTAAGGCCGAACAAGTACTTCTTCGTTCCATCCTCGCTCACCACGCGTCGGACGGTCTCAAGACGACCAACCATATAGTGGTCGAGAAGGTGCTGGCGCAGCGGTTTAGCAAGATTACTCATGCGGGCAAAGTCATGCACGCGCTTTTTATAAATCCAATCGAAAATCTGCTTGGCCGCAAACGGTTTGAATCCTTCATGTTCGAGCGTCGCGGCCAACGACTCGAGGGTTTCATCAAAGATGTTTTTCATCATAATCACCTGCGTTCATTATATCATAGCCGCCCCTCGAGTGCGCGTAAAACCGCGAAAAATCACGCCGCTGTGATGCCTAGTTTAAAGAAAAACACCACCCCAAGGGACGGCGTTTTTCGTTTGGAGGATATGGTAATTTTTATAGCATGGTGCGAGGATCGACGTAATCGTAACCGAACACCTCAGCAACCGCTTCATAAACCACGTGCCCGTTGAGAACGTTCAATCCGAGCAGCAACGGTTCGCTGTCAAGGCATGCTTGGCGGTAGCCTTTGTTGGCAATGTCCACGGCGTAGGGAATCGTCGCATTGGTTAAGGCGAACGTTGAAGTCCGTGGTGTGGCACCCGGCATGTTGGCGACGCTGTAATGAATAACGCCGTGTTTTTCATACACCGGGTTGTCATGGGTGGTGATGCGATCGATGGTTTCAACCGAACCGCCTTGGTCGATGGAAATGTCGACGATGACGGCTCCCTCAGGCATCGCTTTTACCATGTCTTCGGTGACGATTTTCGCTGCCTTCGCGCCAGGAATAAGGATGGTGCTGACCACGGCGTCAGCGGTTTTAACCGCTTCGGCAATGTTAAATGGATTCGACTTCAATACGGTCACTTGTTTATCGAAAATATCTTCCAAATAACGCATACGGTCTTCGCTTAGTTCAATGATTGTCACGCGTGCACCAAGCCCGATGGCCATGCGTGCAGCGCTGATTCCCGCAACCCCACCGCCGATGACGACGACATGCCCACGGCTCACACCCGGCACGCCAGAAAGCAACACGCCACGTCCGCCACGGTGCTTTTCAAGCTGTGTGGCCGCGACAATGGTGCCACGACGCCCGGCAACTTCGCTCATTGGACGCAAAAGCGGCAATGTATTGCCGACTTGCACGGTTTCGTACGCGATGGCTTTACATTTAGATTCAACAAGACGGCGGGTCAGTTCTTCTTCGGCCGCAAGATGCAAATACGTGAAAATAATCAAGTCTTCTCTGAAAAAGTCGTATTCGCTCGGAAGCGGTTCTTTGACTTTGATGACCATCTCTTGTGCCCACGCGTCTTTGGCACTGTTCACGATGGTCGCGCCCGCGCTCACAAACTCCTCATCGCTAATCCCTGAACCAAGCCCGGCAGTCTTTTCAACGAACACATCGTGTCCGTGATGCACAAGCAAACTGACGCCGGCCGGCGTTATGCCGACACGGTTTTCGTTGTTCTTGATTTCTTTAGGTACCCCTATTTTCATGCCTTACCTCCTAAATTTGTATTATAAGCACGCTTATATTCTAACAAAACACACGGCCCTTATCAACCATATTCGAAAAAAAATGTAAGGGCTTTTAGTCCCTATAAATCGCCACGTTTCAAGGTTTGCATCCCCTCATCATCACCAGCCGATTTCGACCCGCAAACAGTTTGTGGAAAAAACGGAAAATACGGTGTATACTGTTCATGTGTCATGGTTTGATTTTACGTTGCTGCAAGTTTGGAGATGGTCACCATGTGGTTGAACCCGAATGAGAAAACGCCTTTATATGTGCAAATCACACGGCATTTTAAAGCTCACATACTCGATAAAACGTTGCCTGCTCACAGCAAAATGCCTTCCATTCGTGAGCTTGCGCGCAAACACAACTTGTCGAAAACCACCGTGGAAAAAGCCTACCAACAATTGCAAATTGAAGGCTACATCCAAAGCCGACCTAAAAGCGGTTATTATGTGATGAAAACCGAGTCGCTTCCATCCACAAGCACCCTCATGAACACACCGCTTAAGAGCAAAAAATCCTACAAGAACCTCGCCCAGCGGGTGGAGGATTTTCGTCTTGAACCGTTACGCAAGGCGTTTCAGCACGTGATGCTTCAAACCAGCGAAACGTTGTATGATGGCCCGCAACCTGAAGGCGAAATCGCTTTGCGCCGTGCTGTGTTGCGCCATATCGAACACGAACGCGGTGTCGTCGCCTCGCCCGACAACATCCTCATCGCTGCCGGCATTCAAAATCATCTCATGACGCTGGCTACCCTCACCACGAAGCGCACCGTGGGTTACCTCAAGCCCATCTTCGACCGTGCCTCCATCGCCTTTGATACCTTAGGTTTCACGCGCGTGCCCTGTGACACGCTCGATGACATGCTTGAACGCAACCCCGACATCATCACCATCTCGCCTTCAAACATCTATCCAAGCGGCGACGTCCTCAGCATCAATGACCGCATTCGACTTGTGAACCATGCCAAGGCTAAGGGCACGTTAATCGTTGAAGATGACTACAACTACGTCTTTCGTCACAACGCCTACCAAATCCCTTCCATCCAGGGCCTTGCGGGCGGCCACAATGTGATTTACATCGGCTCGTTTTCTCGCAACCTTCTGCTTGGGATGCGCACTGGCTACATGGTTCTTCCTCCCAATCTGACCACCCGCTATAAAAACACTCAACCCTTTGCCCAAACCGTGTCCAAACTCGATCAGCTCGCCCTCGCCGATTACATGCATCAAGGCCATTACGCTCGTCATCTCAAACGCCTCTCAAGCCGCTCAAAACGCCAACGCGATTTGATTCTTGCGGCGTTGGATGAGATTGCCATCCCTACGGGCATCACCATCGCCGGTCTGGAGTCCAATCTTCATATCCTCTTTGTCTGTCAAACCAAGGCCCTCAAAGACCACCTTGTTCGTCGTGCTAAAACCCATCATCTCTACGTGAAAACGTTCGAAGAGAAGCCCAACGTCGTTCTCTTCCCTTACGGCGGGCTCGCCGATCAAGCTATCAAACCAACCTTAACGCACTTGTTCACGCCATAAAAAAACCGCCGCAGAGTCTCTCTGCGGCGGTTATTTATCGTAGAGTAGCGTCAAACACGGTGCGAAGGTGTTCAATCACGCTGTTAACACGGCGGTCGACATGCTCCGCTTGAAGCGTTCCTTCAGGGTCTTTAAACACCATGCGGATGCCGAGTGATTTTTTGTCGTCATCCAACGGGGTTCCCTCGTACACATCAAACACGTTGACGGTGCGCAATGCCCCAATGCCCGTGTCGGCGATGGCGTTGATGACTTCGCCCGCCAGCACCAAGCGATCTACGACAATGGCAATGTCTCGTTCAATCGCCGGAAAACGATCCACGGGTTGGTAGCGTAAGGAAGGCTCTCTTGCATCATAAAGCACATCTAAATCCAACTCGAAGGCATAGACATCCGACAGATCGTGCGCGGCGGCGTGGGCGGGATGCACCTTGGCGAGGTGCCCTAGGCGCGTGCCTGCAACATCAAGCACCGCCGCTTGATGAGGATGGTAATGCTCAAGCGTCGCCGGGGTGTATTGCACCGACACACCAAAACGCTTAAAGAGCGTCTCAAGCACCGCCTTAAGCGTGTAAAAATTCAACGCCGTCGTGGTTTGCCAATGACGGGGGCGATAAACGCCGTGCATAAGTCCAGCAAGCTTTTCCTCCTCACCGGTGGGGGCATACACATGCCCGACCTCAAACAGATGCACCGATGATTGACCCCGCGCGACGTTATATGACGCCGCCTCCATCAACCCACCAAGCGGGCTCAACCGTAAGGCTGCGCGACGCTCGCTCATCGGATGTTTGACCGTGACGGGTGTTTTTTTATCCACCGCAAACCGCTGCACGGTTTCGCGGGGGCGTAGGCTGTAGGTCTTCGCCTCGTGAAGGCCCAACCCAAGCAATGTCTCACGAACCGCGCGACGGAAGCGTTGTTTATCGGTGAGCTCGCCAACTGAGACCGTACGTGGCAGCGTTTCTGGTACCGATGCATACCCATGAATTCGACCGATTTCCTCAATGATGTCCTGATGGTTTTCAAAGTCGGGCCGCCGTGTGGGTTTGGTAATGACGACCACGTCGTTTTTGATTGTGTAACGAAAACGCAAGCGTCTCAACACGTCTTCAACACGCGCTTGAGACAACCGAATGCCTAACACCTTATCTAAGGTGCTCAAGGGGAGTTCTATGGTTTGCTCCGAGGTGTCAAGGCGATCGACGTAAACCACGTCTTTTCGGACCGTGGCCCCGGCGAGTTCGATGAGCAACTCGCTTGCGCGGTCAAGCGCAAAACGTAACTTCGCGATGTCGATGCCTTTTTCAAAGCGCATGCTCGATTCACTGCGCACGTCCAAACGCGACGCCGTGCGTCGCACATGAAGGGGTGAAAACGCCGCTGACTCGAGCAAAATGCGTGTCGTCTTGGCGTGCACCTCGGTGTCAGCGCCACCCATGACGCCGCCCAAGGCTATTGGGCGCGTGCCATCGGTGATTAGAACATCGCCGGCGTCAAGGGTTCTGACTTTATCATCAAGCGTCGTGAACGTTTCACCTTGACGCGCTTCTCGCACGACGATTATCTCACTGTTGAGAAGATCAAAGTCGAACGCATGGAGCGGCTGGCCGGTTTCAAGCATCACGTAGTTTGTGATGTCGACGACATTGTTGATGGGGCGAATGCCTGCCGCAATTAAACGTGCCTTCAGCCACGACGGGCTCGGCTTGATGGTGATGTTTTCAATCACCGATCCGTAATATGCCTTGCAAGCGTCGGTGTCGCTGGTAATGGTCATTGGATTGGTGTGCTTATCGTAGGTTACCTTGGGTTCGGCGATGGTGAGTTTGGTATCAAACATCGCCGCCACGTCGTAAGCGACCCCGTGCATCGACAGCAAATCCATTCGGTTAGGCGTCAAATCAAGCACGATGACGTCGTCGTTCAAGCCAAGCACCTCACGGGCGTCCTCACCAACACGCACCTCATCATCGATGACGTGAATGCCAGTTTCTTGATGGTATTTCATCGGCAGCCCAAGTTCACTCAAACTGCAAATCATGCCACGGCTTTCAACGCCGCGGATGGTTGTCTTTTGGATGCGCAATCCGCCGGCGAGCGTGGCGCCTTCGAGCGCTACAATCACGTGCTGTCCGGCGGCGACATTCGGCGCACCGCACACAATTGTCAACGTCTCTTGGCCCACATCCACATCGCACACTAACAGTTTATCAGCATCAGGATGCGGTTCACAAGCACGCACGTGACCAATCACCAAATCGCTTGCGTCGATGAGTTTCTCCGTTGATGCCACTTCCATGCTGTGCAAGGTGAACGTGTCGGTAAGCGTGTCGATGTCTTTTGTCACCTCGACAAAGTCACGCAACCAGTTCAGTGACACTCTCATGACAATTCCCCCTTAAACTGCGACAAAAAGCGGACGTCGTTTGTGTAAAAATGCCGGATGTCATCGATGCCGTATTTGAGCATCGCCAACCGCTCGACCCCAACCCCGAAGGCAAAGCCTTGGTATTGAGTTGAATCGTAGCCGGCGGCCTCAAGCACGTTGTTGTGAACCATGCCGGCCCCAAGGATTTCAATGTAGCCTGTCTGCTTGCAGGTTGCGCAACCGGCGCCATCGCAACCAGCGCAGGTCACATCGACTTCAAACGACGGCTCGGTAAAAGGGAAATACGAGGGCCGCAAACGAATCTTACGGTCTTCGCCAAACAGGTGCCGCGCTAAGGCTAATAACGTTCCTTTAAGATCCGATAACGTCGTGTCTTTGTCCACAACCAGCCCTTCAACTTGCATGAACTGATGGCTGTGTGTCGCGTCATCATCATCGCGTCGATACACCGTTCCCGGACAAATAATTTTCACCGGTTTGGTGCCGCCGTACTCAAGCATCGTGCGCACTTGAACGGGTGATGTGTGGGTTCTAAGCAACGTTTCATCGCTGATGTAAAAACTGTCTTGCATGTCACGCGCGGGGTGATCTTTCGGCAAGTTTAGTTTTTCAAAATTCAGTTCGTCGGTTTCAATTTCCGGTCCTTCTTTCACAAGATAGCCCATGCCGATAAATAGATCCTCAAGCGATTCGGTGATGCGGGTGAGCACGTGCTGTGCGCCTCGCGTAAAATCGGGCGCTGGCAGCGTCACGTCGATTTTTTCTTGTTCAAGTTTCCGCGCGAGACGCTTAGCTTGAATCGCTTTTTTTCGTGATTCAATCATCGTGTTGAACCGTTGTTTCGCAGCGTTGATGGTTTGACCAAAGGCCGGCTTTTCTTCGTTAGGAATGTCTTTCATGTGCCGCATCAAGCCACTCAGTTCGCTTTTTTTACCGACAAAAGCCGCTTTCACGTCTTGCAACGCCTCAATTTTGTCGACTGACACAAGCGCTTCATTGAGTTCACGCTCAAGTTTCTTGATGGTTGATTGAATGTCCATTGATCGTCCTCCTTCAAATAAAAAAACGTCCTTATGTAAGGACGGCATTGCCGCGGTACCACCTTGATTCCGGCCTAGGCCGGCACTTTCATGCCTTAAC
Source organism: Candidatus Izemoplasma sp. (assembly GCA_007132465.1). Taxonomy (GTDB): domain Bacteria; phylum Bacillota_I; class Bacilli_A; order Izemoplasmatales; family Izemoplasmataceae; genus SLQR01. The sequence continues at coordinate 54,534 of SLOP01000005.1, read as the reverse complement.
GCGGCAACACGGGTGCGATTAACACCACTCCCGAAGTGAAACGCACACGTTCGTTTCAAGGCGATCTCAGCATCCGCCTCTCTCTTTGGAAACGTGTTCGCATGCGCGTGGCTCCGTTCACCATGTTACGGTTATTATACGCAATTTACGGGCATAATGCAAGCCCTGAAGCACGGTTAATCACGCTTGGAGATGAGGTGGTTTTTGGCTTTCACTGACACCGTGAGGCGATCTAATACCACGCTGAGACTGGCGCTGAAAAGCACAAACATCACAAGCGCAATGGCGAGCAAGGTAAACATAAGTGTCATGGTGCTGCCGCGTAAGGCGGCAAATAAGCCATCCAGCAGATAGGCGCTCAACCCACCGACCGCAACGCCGGTCGGAAAAAACGCAGCCAGATAATGTTTTGAACTCGCCCGATGCGAAGCAAGCGCCATGAAACGTCACGTAGGCAAGCAAGAATAAAAAGAACAACGGTTCCATCAGCCACAAAAGAGCCGCCACAAGCAGTATTACCGTTGTAATAAAGAGAGGAAAATCCCATTGACGTAATCGTTTATGCATTTCAATCCCCTTTTGCTGTATGGTGCACCATCAGTATATCAAACCCTGTAGGAACGACCACATCCCCCCACGAGTTACTAGAAATTGCGTACGTGCTACAAAAAAGCCGGCGCCAATGCGCCGGCTCAATCAACCCGTCTGTCTTCTTTATTCGGTCAAGGCGAGGAAACGATCCACTTCTTCTTCAATGACCTTAAACGAGGCGTCCCAAAACGCCGGGTCGCTCACGTCGATGCCGACGAGTGAGGCGACGTCTTCAACCTTCATCTGCCCGGTCATCCGAAGCAACGTGTCAATGTCAGTGGCGAAGGATTGCCCTCGTTTTTCAAACGCCGCGTAAATGCCTTTTGCAAACAACAAGCCAAACGCATAAGGGAAGTTGTAGTAACTCAAACTGCCGCTGTAATAATGGCCTTTGTTAATCCACATGTACGGATGCAACACCTCGGGGTCCAGCGCGTCACCGTAGGCTTCTTTTTGTGCCTTAATCATCATGTTCTTGAGTTGCGTCGGACTCATCGTTGATGCTTTGCGTGCTTCAAAGACGTTTTGTTCGAAGCTATACCTTGAGAGAATATCGATGATGACTTGCGTGGTGCCCATCAGGGATTGCTCAAGGATGAAGAGCGCTTCTTCGTCTTTGGAATCGCGCAACGCCGCCTTTTTCACAATCGTTTCACACAGTGTCGAGGCGGTCTCGGCCACCGGCATCGTGTAGCTGGCGTTTAAAATAGACTCGCTGAAGATGCGGTCACCGTGATACGCGTGGCCGAGTTCATGCGCAAGCGTGATGACATTGGAGAAACTGCCGTCAAAATTCAGGAGGATTCGGCTTTGTTTAATCGGATGCAAGTTCGAGCAAAACGCCCCACCCCGTTTGCCTTCGCGCGGTGTCCAATCTATCCAATCCTCATCGTAAGCACGTTGAGCCAAGTTAGCAAGGTCATCGCCAAACGATTGGAAGTTCTTCACCACATAATCGGTGGCTTCTTTCGGACTAAACTCACGCTCGCTGCGGCCGATAGGCGCAAACAAATCATACCAGGGCAAGCCTTTTTCATGCCCGAGCAGCGTTGCTTTCCGTCTCAAGTATGTGCGCAATGTCGGTGCGTGTTTTTGCATCGCACCAATCAGTGCATCCAAGGTTTCACGCTTCAGGCGCGAGTTGTATACGGCTTCATCGAGGGGGGTGTCAAAGCCGCGCAACGAGGCAATCTCATTGACTTCACCCTTAATGCTGTTCAGGGCGGCAGCCACCGCGTGTTCAACTTTTTCATACGCCTTGATTTCCGCCTCATAGGCTTTTTTCCGAACATCTTTGTCTCGGCTGTGCGCTTTGTTTCGTACCGCCGGTAAGGTGATGGTCTTTCCCTCATAATCAACCTTGAGGATGCTCGTCAAAAGACCTTGCAGACGCCCCCAGGCGCTTGAGCCGGTTTGGCTCATTTTTGCGATGATGGCTTCTTCCTTGTCAGAAAGCACATGTTTCGCACGCTCGTTGATGCTTTCAAAATGAAAGCGATGTGCTTTCAAGGTGTCGTGGCTGTCGATTAGCGACGACAGGTTGTCAATCGTGGGAATCCACTTTGACACCTTGGTGCTAAAGTTCGTGGTGCGGCTCGAGAGTGCTTGCATCCGGTTCATTTGCGCGAGTGACGCATCGTCTTGCGCGTCGGTGGCGAGACGTAAGTTCACGTACGCAAATGCTTTCAACACGTTTTTCCTCAGCGTTGACGCTAACTCGACATAGCGTGTCAACCTCGCAGCCTCATCACCCGGTTTATCGAGCGAGTTCGCGAACGCGTCGGCTTCTTGAATCAAGTGTTCCACGGTGTTTACCGTGTTTTGATACGCTGTGGTTTCATAGCCTGTAAACAGGGCGTCTAAGTTCCATGTTTTCATCATTAGCCTCCTATCATATTCGTAAAAAACACGCACCTAAGGCGCGTGTTTCATCGGCGTTGTCTTACAATAGCGATGAAGCGAAGCAGCTCAATGTAGAGCCACACAAGGGTCACCAGCAAACCAAGCGAAAGCACCCACTCGGCGCGTTTGTCGGCGCCGCCCTCAACAGCCCGTTGAATGTTGTCGAAGTCAACAAGCAAGAACAAGGTTGCGACGATGATGGCAACGATGCAGATGATGAAAATCAAGCCGAGGTTTTCCTGATAGCTGAACGCGCCAAAAAGACTCAACATCATCAACAGCAGCGACGTAAAGAGCAACCCGAGCAGCGCCGTGAAGAGCACTTTTCTCATCATGTTCCCCACGCGGACGAGACCGGTGGCGTAAAGCGTCAGCATCGACGCAAACACTGCCACGGTCGCAAGCAAGGCGGTGACGACGATGTGATCGCCGAACACAATTTCATAAAATCCGCTGATCACGCCCAAAAACGTGCCTTGAGCAATCGCGTAAACGATGGTGAACGTTGGGGCCAACCGTAAACTGGTTGACGCGACAATCACGCAAATCAACGCGATGATTGGTGCCGCAATCAACATGCCCACGCCACCTGGGGGAAGTTCTGCTTGCCCAATAAGGCGCGACATGCTCAACCCACCGAAAAACACCATCAACCCAAGCAACAACGCGCTCTTTGAAATCACGCCGGCATACGTCGCCGTGTGTTCGCTTGCGACGCCCTCGTGTTGTCTTGCGTTGCGAAACACCGGGTTCATGCTGCGCATGCCCATTCTTCTCATTCTCATGGTACCACTCCTTTGATTGTTCTCTCATCAAGCATTATATCAAATATAGTGCGTCTTGCGTCATAATTCGAGCGTCATTTGCCCCGATTCGGGCAAATCTCCAAACGCCCCTAGCGCTTCGAGCTTGTCGAACAGGGTCGAGGAAAGCACGGTGCGTTCACGCACGTCTTCGCGTGAGGTAAACATCTTCTCATCACGCGCGTTGACAATCGATTCGGCCACTTTGAGCCCGAGCCCATCAAGCGCCACAAACGGCATTCGCAATGCGCTGTTATGATCGGTGATGACATGATCTCTTGCTTCGCTGCGTAAGATGTCTATCGGTTTGAACGCAAAGCCGCGCTTCACCATCTCTAGGGCGACTTCAAGCACCGTGTATAACCGCTTCTCAACATCTGTGGCGGCGTTGCCTTTGTCGTCGATTTCGTTCATCCGTCGCTCAATCGTGTATTCGCCGCCCTGCATCGCCACGAGGTCGAAATCACGGGCTCGCTTGGAGAAGTAGGCCGAGTAAAAATAGATGGGTCGGTGGACCTTAAACCACGCGATGCGAAGCGCCATCATGACGTAGGCGGTCGCATGCGCTTTGGGGAACATGTACTTGATTTGACCCGCTGACCAAATGTACCATTCGGGAATGTTATGCTCGCGCATCACCATCTTGTAGCCTTCCCATGTGTCGGGGTCTTTGGCGGCTTTGCCTTTGCGGATAAACTCACTGATTTCAAAGGCCACTTCGCTTTTCAAGCCGTTTTGAATGAGGTAAACCATGATGTCGTCTCGACACCCGATAACCTCTTTAAACGGGATTTTTCCGAACTTGACGTTCTTACCTGTGACGAGGGTTTCGGCGTTGTTTAACCACACGTCGGTGCCGTGGCTCAGTCCGGAGACTTTGACGATATCGGCAAAGGTGTTGGGTCGTGCCGCTTTGAGCATTTGCCGAACAAACGACGTGCCCATCTCTGGCACACCGTAACTGGCGACGGGGCTGTTGATGTCTTCGGGTTTCAAGCCGATGACCTCGGTGCCTGACAAGAGGGCATACACCTTCGGATCGTCGAGCGGGATGTCCCTGGCTTCCTTGAAGGGGAAGCTGATGGGATCGTGTTTCACGTAATCCATCAGGTAGCGAATCATCGTCGGATCGTCATGGCCGAGCACATCGAGTTTGAATAAGTTGTCTTCGAATGCATGGTAGTCGAAATGCGTGGTTTTCCATTTTGCCGTCGTGTCGTCGGCCGGGTATTGCACCGGGGTGACATCGTGAATGTCTTTGTAGTCCGGCACCACGACAATGCCGCCAGGGTGTTGTCCAGTGGATCGTTTCACACCAGCAATCACCTTGGCGCGACGATCTATCTCGGCTTTGCGTAACGTTAAATTTTTCTTCTCTACATAGCCTTTCACATACCCGAAAGCCGTCTTGTCGGCCACTGTTGAAATGGTGCCAGCTCGGAAAGCATGGTTTTTACCAAACAGCTCTCGAATGTATTCATGCACTATCGGTTGGTAGTCGCCTGAAAAGTTCAAGTCAATGTCCGGCACTTTATCGCCCTTGAAACCCAAAAACGTCTCAAAGGGAATGTCATGGCCATCTTTGCTGAGGTCATGCCCACAAGCCGGACACGGCATCGGTTTAAGATCAAACCCACTGGCAACACGATCAAGTTCAAGCTGAAGGGCGCGTTCTTGTTCGTGAACGCCGTAGTGTTTCTTCGCTTCGCCGGTCATTTTAAAGCTTGTGAAGGCACATTTTGAGCACACGTAATGCGGTGGCAAGGGGTTGACTTCTGTGATTTCCATCAACGTCGCGACGAAACTCGACCCGACGCTGCCGCGAGATCCGACAAGGTAGCCACTGTCGATGGATTTTTTCACCAACAGGTGGGAGATATAGTAGACGGTTGAGAACTTGTTTTCCGTGATGCTTCGCATTTCCTTATCAAGGCGGTCTTTCACAAGCGCGGGAAGCGGATCGCCGTAGATGGCATGAGCCCGTTTGTTGACCATTTCACGCATCGTCTTCTCGATTGACGGCACGCCGTGCTGTTGTGCTAAAAAATCATCGGTCGGCGCATAGAGCGCCTTTTTAAACGGTTCGACAACGTCGATGGTATCGGCAATGGCACGGGGGTTCTTGACGACGATTTCCTCGCGTTTTGCGTCGTCTAAAAACGGGAAGCTTTCAAGCATTTCCTTGGTTGTGCGGAAATACTGACTGGGAATCTTATCGTATTTTTCCAACGTGTGGTACCCGCCGCCCACGACCGGCGTTTGAATGTAGATGTCACGGTAGTTCACACCGTGCTTCTCGATATGATGGGCATCGCTTGTGGCGACGACCGGAATGGCCAGTTTGTCGCCGATGCGAACAATCTTCTTCAACGTGTTAACAATCACGGTATCGATGTCGTCGATGTCTTTGCCTAGGTGCATGTAGTCTTCAAACGGTTGTACTTCCAAGAAGTCATACGGCGCCGCTGCCGCTTCAAGGTCCGCTTCGCTTCGGTTTAGCGCCGTGTCAAACAGACGGCTGTTCATGCAGCCGCTGCCGATGAGCAAACCTTCACGATGTTTATCGAGCACCGTTTTGGGCACGCGCGCTTCTTTCTCATAATAATCCGTGTTCGCCAACGTCACCAGACGATACAAGTTTTTCAGACCAGTTTGGTTTTGCACGAGCACCGTCACGTGGAAAGGCATGGCGTTTTTATAGATGTCGATGTCATGGCGGTGTTTATGCGCCGCTTTAAGTTCGGCAAAGGTGCGAAAACCAAGCTCGTCAATTCTTGTCAACATCGCTTTGAAAACGTTCGCTGTGGCTTCGGTATCATCCTCGGCACGATGGTGACGTGCTAGTTCGACCTTGAAGTGCTTAGCAACGGCTTTTAAGTTAAAACGTTTGAGTGAATCGGCATACAGCTGTCGCGCAATCTGCAACGTGTCGATAACGGGAAAATCGTCGATGCGCAAATCAAGTTGATGCATGGTGTGGATGATGTGCGCCATGTCAAAACGCGCGTTGTGAGCGACGAGGATGGTGCCGTTAAAAAACGTGTGGAACTGCGGTAACACCGCATCAATCGATTCAGCTCGATCGACGTCGGTTTGCGTGATGCCGGTCAGTTTTTTGGTGAACGCCGGCAAGTCCACACCCGGATTGACCAACGCATGAAAGCGATCGACGACTTGGTGGTCGTGCAGCTTCACGGCGGATATTTCGATGATTTTACCGGCATCGACCGACAGCGACGTTGTCTCAATGTCAAACACGGTGTATGTTGCGTCGCGCAATGTTGTGTCGGCTTCGCCCCACGCAATGAGCACGTCGGCTTCATCGATGACGCTCAGTTCGGCACCGTAGATGGGTTTGATTGGTTTGTTTTTGACGGCGCGGAAAAAGTCGGGAAACGCCTGCACGCCGTTGTGATCAGTGAGGGCGATGGCCGGGTGGCGGAACCGCACGGCGGTGGCAACATAATCTTCAATCGCGTCAATGCCGTCAAGCGTTGACATTTTCGAGTGCAGATGAAGTTCAACGCGTTTCGTTTCGGCGTCATCTTGACGTATCTCACGCGGTGCGGGTTTGTTGGTGCGTTCAATGGTGACGGCGGTGATGACCACTTCACCGACGTATTGGTCGTATTGAGCGGTGCCTTCAACGCGCATAACCGTGTGAGCTTCGGTGCCCCGTAAAAAGGTCAGTTCGTCTTTATCACGAACAAACTTCTTAACATAAATCGAATCTTTCTCGTTGCTCAACACAAACGAAAACAACGTGGTGCGGGGATTCAGTCGACGCTCATCGACGCTCATCACCGTGGCTTCGAGTGAAAAGCTGGCGTGGTGGTGCATCGATTTATACTCGGCGAGGGCGGCTTCGTCGATGGGCACATCGTCAATGGTGTGCATGATTTTCTTCACGGCGCGGTCCTTGTATCCAATGAACCGGGCCTCGCCATTGTGCTTACGATCACGTTCCGCTTCTTGAAGTTCTTCGCGATCAACTTTTTCAATACGCTCGCTAATCGAGGGCGCTTCTTCACAATAGCGAACGCTCACATCAACATCAAATCCGATTTTTAGCAAACGCGAGGTCACCTCGGGAACCATCGTTTCAACGTACGTTCCATCTTTGGGGCAACTGAGAATGAGTTTACCCTTGTCGGCCGTCACCTCATAATTTTGCAGGGCGCTGAAACGTGGACGCGCCGCGACGAGCGTCTTAAGCGCATGGCGGTAATAGCCAACCAACTCGTCGGTATGGGCATCGGCGTAACTGATTTCATAATCCACCCGGTCGCACGCGGCGCGGTCGGGCATTTTCCGTAACGCGGTTTCAAAACGCGAAAAATCCTCAACCTTGAGGGGCGAGGCAAACTCCATATTAAAAAACCATTCGCGACGGTCCTCATCGACGATCACTTCGATCAGTTTGCCCGAGATGGTCTCTTTCAGGTCCGAAAGGGACAAATTATCCAACAAGTTGGCGAATGCTTTTTCCATACTGTCACTCCGTTTTCGTCTCTTTCATTATAGCACGACGGGATGGACGTCGGGCGAAAAAAAAGCAGAAATTCGTTCTGCTTTATTCGAACTCAATCTCAATCTTGCCTTGCTCGATTTCTTCAAGCGCGACACCCACAGGTTTCAAGCATTTGGGCTCGATCGTCGTGTCTTCTTTCTCTTTGAGCATCTTTGCTCTAAGGGCAGCGGTGTAGGCAAGCTTGTATTTCGAGTCAATATTGACAAGGAGCTTGTCAATAGAAGGGTAGCGAAGCCCTTCTTGGTTTTTTCCGATATAATCGTTGCTCATGATTCGTCAACCTCCATAATTTCGTTGTATTTGTGAATCGACCGCTCGGTGCGCGCGTGCTCGGCACGAACGATGGCAAGGATGCGGTCGGCTGCGTTTCGGACTTCGTCGTTGACAACGATGTAGTCGTATTTGTGAGCGAGCGGAAATTCCCGCTCGGCTTTGTCCATACGCTTTTGGATCGTCTCGTTCGATTCTGTGCCACGACGCAAAAGCCTACGGTAAAGCGTTTCTTTGTTGGGAGGTGCAATGAAGACAAACACCGCGTCACTCATTTTTTCACGCACTTGAAGCGCGCCTTGGACCTCAATCTCAAGGACAACCTCTTTGCCTTGTTTAAGCTGTTCATCGACTTTGTCTTTCGGGGTTCCGTAGTAATGACCGACGAACTGCGCCCATTCCAAAAAGGCATCTGCTTTAATGCGGCGTTCAAACTCCTCTTTGCTGACAAAGTAGTAATCATCGCCGTCGATCTCGCCCTCACGGGGTGGTCGAGTCGTCATTGAAATCGAATAGACCAAATCGTGGCCTTCCATTTCGAAAAGCGCTTTTCGCACCGTTCCTTTACCGACCCCGGACGGACCGCTTAGGACTACAAGCAAGCCACGTTCGTTCAGTTTCATAACGGCCCTCCCCGCTCAAGTGTGTTTTATATTATCATAACACTTTTACGGTGCTTTTGTAAGGGAGAAAACAAATTTTTGTCGGCTGTGTTATAATAAGCCAGGTGATTGCCATGAGTTTCGATGGATTAACGATGCGGCGCGTACTCGACGACATCAAACACCACTTTGTCGGACACCGCGTCAAACAGGTTTATCAACTTGGCGACCACGATGTGCTCATCACGTTTCGCCAAGGCAGATCGGGTTCGCTTCTTTTGAGTGCTTCACCACATCACGCGCGTCTGCAACGCACCGAAGAACGTCAAGAAACGCCGATGCAACCGCCGATGTTTTGCATGTTGTTGCGCAAGCATCTCGACAACGCTAAACTTGAGCGCATCACGCAACACGGCTTAGACCGCGTCGCGACACTGGTGTTCACCAAAACCGACGAACTGGGTGACCCTACAGAAAAACGCCTCATTTACGAAGGCCTCGGCAAAGACGCCAACCTCATTTTGACCAACACCCACCACACCGTCATTGAGGCGCTCAAGCATCGCGGTCCTTTTGACGGCAGCGAACGCACCATGGCCCCCGGTGCGGACTACCGATTCCCATCTGACAACCGCATTGATCCGTTTGACGATGACGCCCTTAAAGAGGCACTGAGTACCCGCGCATTCAACGCGCCACGCGACATCATCACTACATTCACTGGGCTTTCTCCGCTTTTCGGGGAAGAATATTTACATCGCCTGGCAGACGCCGATGACCCCCTGACAACATTCACTCAGTTGCGCGACGAAATCAACCCTTCGCTCGTCGAAGGTGATAAGACCGCCTTCGCTGTCTACGATTTGACGCACATCCGTGGTGAAAAGCGAACGTTTGATGATCTTGCGAGTTTACTCGACGCCTATTTTCATGAACGCGACCGAAAAGCGAAGCGCAAACAGAAAGCCAAAGATCTCGAGAAGTTTGTCAAACGCCAAATCGACAAACGCCAAAGCAAACAAGAACACCTCGCGCAGGACTTGAAGAAAACCGAGACCATGGATAAAGACCGTAAGCGTGGAACGCTCATCTTAACCTATCAGCATCTCATCGATCCCGGCGATCGAATACTTCGCTGCGTGGATTACGAAACCGGAAACTCAGTAGAGATTCCGCTTGAACCCACCAAAAAGCCCGCCGAAAACGCTGAGATGTATTTTAAACGCTACAAAAAGCGTAAAAACAGCATTCCTCACATCAAGCGCCAACAGCGTCGAGCGTTGCGTGAACTTGCGTATTTCCGCTTGCTTGAAACACAGATCGAAACCGCCGATTTATCGGACCTTGAGGAAATTCGCGACGAACTTGTGGAACTTAAGTACCTTCGCGCACGCGGCAAAAAAGGCATGCGTCGGAAAGAAAAAATGACCACCTACACCGATGACGAAGGCGTCGATATTTTGGTTGGTAAAAACAATCGCCAGAACGAAAAAATCACGCACGACATCGCCCGCCATCACCATGTTTGGTTTCATGTCCAAAACGCTCCGGGAAGCCACGTCGTGGTCAAAAAACCGCTGCCATTGAGTGAGACCACGATTCGCGCCGCGGCCAACCTCGCCGCTTTACATTCGGCGTACCGGGACGCCTCAAGCGTACCCGTGGACTACACGGAAGTTCGCTATGTCAAAACCATCCCCGGAAAAGAACGCTGTTTTGTCCGTTACACTAACCATAAGACGATCTACATCGACCCCGACCGTGAAGCGGTCAAAAAACTGACGCGCAACTAACCCAGTAAAAACCCTCGATAATGTCATCGAGGGTCTTTTTTATCGGTTTTGGTCATAACGTTTAGCGCGGATTTCGTGGTGAATCATCGCCACGAACTCATCCACCGGCACCGTGTGCTGTGCCTTCTCGCCATAACGGCGATAGGTAAGGGTTTGGTCCTTCACTTCGTTGTCGCCAATAACGAGCTGATATGGTATTTTTTGCGTTTGCGCGTCGCGAATTTTATACCCGAGTTTTTCTTCACGTTGGTCGATGTCGCTGCGGAAGTCTTCGTCAAAGAACCGATCATTGAGCGCGTGCGCATAATCGAGGTGGGATGGATTGTCGACGGGAATGACGCGCATTTGCAAGGGCGCAAGCCAGGTCGGGAAAGCGCCTTTGTATTGCTCAAGCAAGATGCTCATCAAACGCTCCCACGTGGATATCAATCCCCGATGAATGACGACGGGGCGGTGTTTATTGCCGTCATTGCCGATGTAGGTTAAATCAAACCGTTCTGGCATCAGAAAATCGAGTTGTACGGTGCTCATCGTGATGACGCGATCCATCGCGGTGCGTACTTGAATATCGATTTTCGGCCCGTAGAATGCGGCTTCACCAAGCGCAACGGTATGCTCGATATTCGCTTCTTCAAGCAGTTCTATCATCAATGTTTCCGCCTCATCCCACAACTCGTCGTTGGGATGGAATTTTTCTTTGCTTTCATCGCGTAAAGCAAGTTCAACGTAATCGATGTCAAGTCCGAGGTCGTGGATGGCTTGTAAAATCAGTGTGTAAGCTGCAAGCACTTCTTGCTTGATTTGGTCTTTGCGAACGAAAATGTGCGAATCGGTTAGCGTCATCGCGCGGACGCGTTCAAGGCCTGTTAGGGCCCCGGATGCTTCGTAACGGTGTTGGGTCACAATCTCTGCATAGCGAATCGGCAAGTCGCGGTAACTGCGCAGTTCGGAACGGTAGACCAGCATGTGATGCGGGCAACTCATCGGCCGAAGCACAAACTCTTCGTCATCTTGCTTCATCGTTGGAAACATGTCGTCGCGGTAATGATCCCAGTGGCCGCTAATTTGATACAGCGATTTTGAGCCCAAAAGCGGGGTCGATAGATGCTGGTACCCAGCTTTCCGCTCAAGCTTATAAACATAGTCTTCGAGCACTTTGCGGACGGTGTATCCGTTGGGCAGCCAAAACGCAAGGCCTTGGCCAGCTTCTTTGTAGATGTCGAAAATCTTCAGCTCTTTACCGAGTTTACGGTGATCGCGTTCCTTGCGTTCTTTGAGCAACGCCAAGTGGTTTTGCAAGGCTTCTTCGCTGAACCAGCTGGTGCCGTATATGCGTTGTAACATGGTCCGATCAGAATCACCACGCCAGTAAGCTCCCGCCACTGACAGCAACTTAAAATGCTTAATCAAGCGGGTGTTGCCGACGTGGCCACCACGGCAAAGATCAACGAATTCACCTTGGGTGTAGACGCTCACAACCTCACCGTCATCGAGTTCGTCGATGAGTTCGCGTTTATAAGGGTCATCCTTGAAACGTTTACGTGCTTCATCCTTGGTCATTTCTTCGCGCACCATCTCGGTCTGTTCTTTGATGATGCGGCGCATTTCTTGTTCAATCTTTGGCAAATCGCTTTCATGGATGGTGTGGTCGGTGGCGATGTCATAGTAAAACCCGTCTTTGATAGCCGGTCCGACGCCGAACTTCGCATCCGGATACAACCTCTTAACAGCGTGCGCCATCACGTGAGCTGTCGAGTGATTGAGCACCTCGAGCGCCTCGGTGTCATCCTGCGTTAAAAGCGCCACCGTAGCGTTTTTGTCGATTGGTCGGTTTCGATCGTAAAGCTCGCCATCCACCACCGCAGCCACGGTCTTTTTCTTCAAACTTTTGGCGATGCTTTCAGCCACCTCTTCGGGGGTCACCCCGGCTTCAAACGAACGGATTTGGCCGTCTTTAAAGGTGATGTCAATCATTGAATAGTCCTCCTCGGTCTTGGTATTTCGCTGCGTTGATGCGATCTTTTTCAATGATCGCTTCTTCTAGGTCGATGTCGTAAATGTTGGCGATGTGGGTCACGTAGTGCAGCACATCGTAAAGCTCATACTTGATTTTTTGTTTTTGCGCGCTCGTGAGGCCGCGCGTATGTTCATAGCGCATCTCCACGCTCAGTTCACCGACTTCTTCAAACAACTTGAGCACGACTTCATGTTTTTTGTCCGGGTGAAAATCGACGCGTTTAATATGCGCTTGTAAATCGCGCACACTCAAAGGTCTTTTTAACATGCCTTGCCTCCTTCATATAAAAAACGTCCTCGCAATCGCAAGGACGAACCGTAGTCCGCGGTACCACCTTCGTTCCGGTTTCCCGGCACTCAGTCCCATAACGCAGGGTAGCGGGCATCCTTTCGGGGCCGACTCTGAGGGAGTGATGTGGCCGTTGGCAGCTTGCACCGTCCTGCCTCGCTATGGGTGGCGTATCGTGTCCTCTTCAATGTCTTTACTTAATGATAAAGAAAAACCCGCCGTTTGTCAACCAAACGGCGTTATTTCAAGATGATTTCATCGGCGAGTGCTTTCATTCGCTCAATCATTCGGTAGGCCTTAATCTTATCGGCTTGTTGGTCGGTGTCGATGAACGCATTGGCCAGTTCCTTCATCGGCAAGTTGGATGAAAAAAACGTCGGTTTGGCATCGAGCAGTCGGTGCTGCAAGACCGGGCCGAGGATTTCGTCGCGAATCCACGCCGAAGGCGCTTCGCCACCGATGTCATCAAGCAACAACGCATCCGCGGTTTTAAGCTGTCGGACAATGGGTTCAAGTTCGCCTGTTCGAAGCGATGATTTAATTTCCCGAACCAAATCTGGGTAATAGGCGATGATCACCTTTCGCCCCAATTGGGCAAGCGCGTTGGCGAGCGCTCCGAGCGCGTACGTTTTACCGATTTGGTAGGGTCCTGTGATGTAGAGTCCTTTGATTGGCTCGCCGAGTTTCGCTTGGTTGACAATGGCCATGATACGTTTATAAAGGGCTTGGCGGGCATCGGTTTTCATGTGGAAATCGTCGAGCCGCGCCGCCAAAATCATCTGCGGCATGTAGAGCGCTTTGAGGCGGCTTTGGGCTTGTTCTTTTTGGCGGGCATCGCGAAGAAAATTACACGCTTTGTACGCGAGGCGCGCACGGCCGCCTTCAAACGTCAAATCCGGTTGGTAGCCTAGGGTGTCTTGCCGGCAATAATCAAGGCCTTCGCAATCCAGACAAAGCGGCTGTTCGCGAGCGAACGTCATGTAAAGGTTGAGGTCGTTTTCAATGTCGTCGTGCGACAGGTCGTGGTCGAGGAAAAAGCGTTTGAGCGCAGGGTTCTCAAACAACGTTTCAATGACGCCATCCACGAGGTCCTGCGATGTATTGAATGGATATTTTTTCATGTTATTCCTCCTTCGACTGCGCTTTTAAGTAGTCGTCAAACCAGTCAACCTGTACGTCTTTAGGCAAGGTTTTTCCGCGACGTGTGGTCGGTCTGGGCTGTTTTTTACGTTGGATGCGTTTTTTGATGTGCGCGATGGCATCATCGGCGGTCTCAATCGTCGAGCGTTTCCATTCGGCAACAACTTTCTCAAAATAGTTGTAGACCGGGAAGCGGTTGTCGAGTTCTTTAAGCACATACGCAATCAAGACATTAATCACTTCAAGCGTCATGCCCGTTTCCGTAATCAACCGATCGATAACTTTGAGGTCGCTTGCCGGCACGTGCATGCCAGTAAGGTCTTCAACCACCGTCTTGGGATGGGTGGACTTGAAGTAATCAAGGTTGTAACCGCTAGTTTTTTTCGTAAAACGGTGTTTTGGTTGCGCTTGGTAGCGTTTCTGGGCCGCGTTCACCACATCAGCCAAGGTGATGTTGCCTTGGGCGGTGATGGAGCTTTTGATGACATCGGTCATCGCCTCAACATCAAGCGCATACACGTAGGCGATTTCCGTCAAGCGTTCTTTAACGCGGGTGGTCGTCAACGTCTCATCGACAATGGTTTTCGGCAACGCATCCAGCACGGTTTCAATGGAAAAATCATGGTTGACACGTGGATCTTTTCGCCTCGGCGCGACGTAGGTTCCTTGAGTCGTCATCGGTTCATAGGCCGGGGTAAACACGTCATCAAAGTCTGCCGACACGTTTTCATAACCACTCAGGCGTGGTCGACGCACGCGAAACAACTCGGTCAGTTCGTCAAACCGTTGTTGGCCAACGGTCTTAAGCAAGTAGGGCGCAAACGGTGAATCTTTGATGAACATGTCCGCTGACAACGGTAAAAACATCGAATACACCGCGTCTTCTTCACCCACGTGGGTTTCAAGCAAGCCGCATGCTTCGAGTTTATTTCGCGCTTGGTCGAAGCGTTGCTTTGCCATGTCAAGCACGTCTAGCAACAGCGCGTGGGGGTATGACGGTGAACGCAGTCGACTGCGTTCAACGAGCGACGTCAGCGTCATGTACAACGTGTAAGCATCTACGCCGATGATGGGAAGATAAAGCAACGTCAGGGCGTTCACGTGGTCGTGATCGATGTTTTTTGACGCGGCGATCTTAAACGGGGTTTTCGGGTTCACTGCGAGGCCGCCTTTCGTTTGATGGCTTCCAGAGTGCGTGTGAACGCACGTTTGGTGTCGAGGATGCTTTTGGAGTTATCAATGGTATAATCGGCGAGTTCACGTTTTTTGGACAACGGAAACTGCGCTTTGATTTTCTTCAAAGCGTACACCTTGTCGATGCCATCGCGCGCAGTGATGCGATCAAGCTGATCTTTTTGTCGCGCATAGACAAACACTGTCACGTCAACGGATTTGTCCAGACCGGCCTCAAACAACAGCGGTGCATCGACCACGATGAACTCATGGTTAAGTTTGCGCAGATGGTCGACCTCAGTGTTGATGCGGTCGATAACTTTCGGGTGGACAATGGCGTTCAACGTCTTGCGGGCAGCGTCGTCGCCGAAGATGCGTTTGGCAAGTGTGTTCCGGTTGATGGTGTTGTCGGTGGCGAGCACGTCCTCACCAAACGCGTCGACAATCGCATCGTAAATCTCTTCATCGTTCTCAACCACATCTTTGGCGATGGCATCGGCGTCGACGACGGGGATGTTTGCTGCGTTGAACATGTTTGATACCGTGGATTTGCCGGTGGCGATGCCGCCGGTGAGTCCGATTAGGATAGTCATGTAATCCCTCGCTTTCAAGCCTTTTGACAACGCCGACAATAATAGGTGCCACGGCCGGCGACACGGATTTTCTTGATGGTTTCACCACACACAAGACAGGGTTCGCCTTCTCGCAAGTGGACATTGAGTTCGTTTTGAAATCGGCCACTCACGCCGAGCGAATCGGTGTAGCTGCGGATGGAAGACCCCCCTAACGCCACCGCGTGAGCGATGACGCTCGTCGCGCATTCAATAAGCCTATGTACAGACGTTTTGGTCAATCGATGAGCACGGGTTGTCGGTCTTATTTTAGCACAAAAGCAGACTTCGTCGACATAAATGTTACCAAGTCCAAGGATGATTGATTGATCAAGCAACGCGCTTTTGATCGTGCGCGTTGTGGTTAGCTTGCTTATTAGGTAATCCACATCAAGCATTGGGTCACCGGGTTCTAATCCCAGGGTTGAAAGCGGTGGGGTCTCACGGTGAGTCGCGAGCGGTTTGAGCGTGTGTGTGCCGAACTTGCGAACGTCATCATAGATGAGCGAACCCCCATCGTTAAAGTGATACCGCACGTGTTCGTGAGAGCGAACTGGCGCGTTTTTATCCCCGAGAAAGAACTTGCCCTCCATGCGTAGATGCACGATTAGGGCAAGGGTATCGAGCTCGAAAATCAAATATTTACCAAGGCGGTTGATGGTGTTCACGGTCTGTCCCGCAAGCGCCTTAGAAAACTCACTAGGCGTGTGGGGCCGGACCATGGGCACATGCTTGACATCCGCCTTGGTGAACGTGCGCCCGATGACGTGCGGCGCAAGCGTGCGCCGCACGGTTTCAACCTCGGGCAATTCGGGCATTACTCAATCACCCGGATGCGCTTTTCGTCGTAACGTAACGTCTCAACGTTGGTCGATTGGTCTGGATGACCGATGGCCACAATCGCAAAGGGAAGCAGGTGTTTGGGCACGGTAATGATGGCCCGAACCTTGTCCATGGTTTCCTCGCGTGGATACACGCCGATCCAGACTGCACCTAAGCTGAGGTTTGCCGCTTCTAAGAGCAGGTTTTGCGTGGCTGCCGCCATGTCTTGTGGGCGCATGGATGGCGCGCCGACATCTTCGCGCATCAACAGTAAAATTCCCAACGGCGCGGTGGCGAGTGGTTTGGCTCCGCCTTTTGTTTCACTCAACTGATCGAGTATGTCGCGGCGTTTGATGACAACAAACTCCCACGGTTGTTGGTTACGTGCCGAGGGGGCTTGCATGGCGCTTTGAAGCATCGCTGTGATCGCTTCTTCAGCGACCGGCTTCGACTTAAACTGACGAATGCTTTTCCGTTTCAACAATAAACTCATCTTTCCACCTCCGGATTGACGTGCACGGTGACGTGCGATATTTTTTTATCTTCTTTAAGCACAGTTTTGACGGCGCTGGCGATGTCGTGGCCTTTGGCCACCGACAGCCTGCCATCAACGCGTATGTCGATGATAACCTGATAATAATGACCGTACGTAATCATTTCAAGCTTGTCGATGCCCTGAACACCGCTGATGTGTTCGGCGCGTTCACGGGTCGCATTGAGCACGGCTTCTGAGGCTTGTTTGCCCATTAAGTACTGGATGGCATCGTAGATAATCTGAAAACCAATTTTGATAATCAACAAGGCAATCAGAAACGCGGCGACGTTGTCCCCGTAGCGCAGCCAAGCGATGTCGAAGTGAGCTCCTGTAACGCTCAACACAATCCCAAACAACACCACGACGCTGCTGGCGACATCGGTCAACGATTCAGTGCCGCTGGCCGTGAGCACAGACGAATCGTACGTTTTCCCGCGACTCAAAATGTAACGAGACAGCCACCATTTTGTGGTCACGACCATCCCGACCACCACCAACCCATACAGACTCGGCACCACCGGATCGGCATTCACCAAGTCCACGGCGCGCATGATGAGTTGGTAGGCAAGAAACAAAATCGAAACCCCGATGAAGAGGCTCAAGACGTACTGAAATTTGCCGTGGCCGACCGGGTGTTCTTTATCAGCTGGTTTGGCGCTATGGCGAATGCCAACAATCACAAACACGTCGCTGAGCAAATCAGAAAGCGAATGCACACCATCGGCAATGAGCGCGGTGCTCTTAAACCAAAACCCGCCGACGACCTTGAGAATCACGAGTCCGAAGTTGGCCGCAAAACTTTTGTGCATCACGCGTTCGATGGAACGGCTCATCGTCTTGGGTTCACTTGGCGTCATTGAGGTTATCCCCTTCGGCGAGATCAACACGCAAAGGCGCCTTGAGTTTAAAGGCGTTTTCCATCACATCGCGGATGAGTGCTCGCATTGCTTTGGTTTCTTCTGGTACCACGTTAAACACGAGTTCATCATGAATTTGTAAAACCAGGGTGGAGCGCATGTGCTTCGCTCGCATGGCGTGGTCTATCTCAACCATCGCACGTTTGATGATGTCCGCTGCGGTGCCCTGAATTGGCGCGTTCATCGCGGTGCGTTTACCAAACTCACGTTGTGCGTAGATTGAACTTTCAAGTTCGGGGATGTAACGGCGACGGTTCATCAACGTGGTCACATATCCGTGCTTTTCCGCATGGTGGATGATGCCGTCCATGAACTTAGCGATGCCCGGGAAACGTCTGTAGTATCGCTCGATAAAAGTTTTGGCTTCGTTCATAGAAATGCCTAGGTCATCGGATAAGCTCCACGCACTTTGGCCATAGATGATGCCGAAGTTGACGGCTTTGGCGATGCGTCGCCTATCGGCGGTGACGCGTTCGACGTCAAACAGTTCACGAGCTGTGGCTGTGTGGATGTCTTCGTCTTGTTCAAAGGCGTGAATCATGTGCTTCTCCTCAGCCATGTGAGCGAGCACACGAAGCTCGATTTGTGAGTAGTCAGCCGCCATCAACGTGTCGCCTTCTTCGGGGATGAAGACCTTGCGAATTTGTCGACCCAAGTCGGTGCGGATAGGGATGTTTTGCAAGTTCGGTTCGATGCTGGATAGTCGACCGGTGCGCGTTAACGCTTGTTTGTAGATGGTGTGAATTTTGCCATCATCGGCGATGGCTTCATGCAAACCTCGAACGTATGTCGATTGCATTTTTGTCAACCGTCGGTAATGCATGACATCTTCAATAATCGGGTGTTTATCGCGCAGCTTTTCAAGCACGTCAACGCTGGTCGAGTAGCCGGTTTTTGAGCGCTTATGTGCCGGCAATTTCAGCTTCTCAAAAAGAATATCGCCGAGTTGCTTAGGGCTTCCGACGTTGAACGACTCTCCGGCGTGCTCATGCACGCGTGCAGTCACGGCGGCAATGTTCTCATCGAGCATCGACTCAAGCTGATCGAGCGCCTTGACGTCCATGCGAATGCCGGTTTTTTCCATGCACGCCAAGGTGCGGGCAAGCGGCAGTTCGACATCGGCGTAAAGCGTCATCTGGTCTTGTTCTTCAAGCTGCTGCTCCATCACCGGTCGGACGATTGCCAAGGCTTCGAGTTGGCTGGCCATGTAGTCGACGAGGGTATCGTTATCAGGTTTTTCTAGTTTCGCTCCCTTGCCATACACGAGGTCACGGTAAGGCACGGCGTGCACACCAAAGTGTTCGACCACCACTTTGAAGTCTTCGGTCGTGTAGGCGGGATTGATGACGTACGCGGCGAGCAAAGCGTCAAACGCGACACCACGCACGATGCGGTCCGCACGTGCCAACAAAACGTCCAACGCTTTGATGTCAAAGGTTGTCTTTTGGGCTTTTTCATCAGCGAGAAAACGCACGAACACGTCGTCATTCAACGCTTCTTGGTAAGGCATCCAATACGCACCCTTTGTGTTTTTCCATGCAAATGCGAGGCCTTCAGCGTGGTGGTAGTTCTCGCCAAAGCGTTCACAAACAAGGATGTTTTCATCATCGAAATGCGCCGCATCTGCTCGTGTGATTTTTGTTAAGGTTGTGTCGGCGGTTTCCGTTTCGACATTAAGCCTGCGTATCATCGAATGAAACTCCATGTCTTGGTAAAACGCGGCGAGGGCTTGTTTATCGATGCCACGATAACAAAGGTCATCGAGCGAAAATTCAAACGTGGCGTCGGTGATGACCGTGGCTAAGCGCTTACACATGAGCGCTTGTTTGCTGTTGTGTTCAACGCGTTCTTTGAGTTTACCTTTGAGTTCGTTTTGATGTTCAAGCAGTTTTTCGACACTACCGTACTCGTGCAAAAGCTTGAGCGCGGTCTTTTCACCCACCCCGGGAATGCCGGGAAGGTTATCGGAACTGTCTCCCATCAGCCCTTTGAGGTCGGGAATCTGGTGAGGTTTGAGTCCCATTTCTTCTTTTAAGTCCGCTTCACGGTAACGTTTTTCCGGTTGAATGCCGCGTTTAGAGAGGCGAATCGATACTTTCTTGTTCAACAGTTGGAACAAATCCTTGTCGTTGGAGATGATTTCGATGTCGTCGAAATCGTCGTAGTACGTGGTAGCGAGCGAAGCGATAATATCATCGGCTTCAACGTCCTCGCGTTCATATTGAAAAAAACCGAAACGATCGATGATGTCGCGAATCTTCGGCAATTGGCTCTTAAATTCTTCAGGCATCGGTTTACGTTTGGCTTTGTAGTCTTCGAAGTCTTGGTGGCGAAAGGTTTTCTTGCCTTTATCAAAAGCAATGATGGCATGAGTAAACGTTTCGTTGGCAATGCCACCCAACATGTTGGCGAGCCCATAGACGGCATTCGTGTATTCGCCCTTCGAATTTTGCATTAAATTGCCTGAATAGGCGGTTGCATAATAGGCGCGAAACATCACGTTCGAGCCGTCAATCAGCAATAATTTCTTCATCGGTTGTCTCCCATCGTCACGCGCATGCGGTGTAGATTTATTGTATCATAGTTGCGCATAAAAGAAAAAAAATACCCGATAGAACAATCGGGTATTTGGTGCCTTTTTACCTTGCGTTACGCAATGTTTTCCAGGTAGTCGACGATGTCTTTGACGGTCTTGATGTTTTGCGCTGCGCTGTCGTCGATTTCCACGTCGAATTCCTGTTCAATCTCCATGATCAGTTCGACGGCGTCGAGCGAATCTGCCCCGAGATCGTCGGCAAGATCAGATTCTAAGGTAATTTCTTCTTCTTCGATGCCGAGTTCTTCGGCGATGATCGCACGTACCTTTTCAAACACCATACTCCACTCCTTCGTCCGTTATTCTACTATTATAGTTTTTTGCTACACGTTTGTCAACGCGTGATTACGCCTTTTGGTTACGGTGATGAATGGCGATAAGGCCTTTGAGTACAAGGTGTTCGTCGAAACGGTAGGCATCGGGAACGATGCCTTCGATGAAGCGGCTGGCGCCACCCGTGATGATTACCGGAGCATCAGGCGCTTGATGGCGGCTTCGAATGTTGTTGACCATGCCGATAATCTGAAACGCATGGCCGAGAACCAGGCCTGCATTAAGGGCATCGACGGTGTTCGTCCCAAGCACATCTTTAGGTTCCTCAAACTCAAACTGAAGCAGTTTTGACGTGCGCGATACCAAACAGTTTTTGGCGCTGTCGAGTCCGAGCGTGATCGCCACACCTTTGAGTTCTTTGTCACCGATAAAGCTGATGGTCGTTGCCGTGCCCATGTCAATGACAATCGCCGTGTCCCCGTAATGCGACATCGCGCCAGCTGCGCCGGCGACGAGGTCTGCACCGACTTCCTTAGGGTTGTCAGTCTTGATTTTCACACCGGTTTTGACACCGGGACCGACAAACGTTGGCACGATGCCAAAATAGCGCACCAAAAACGTCTTAAATGCGGCATTGACTTGCGGGACGACACTGGCGATGATGACGGCTTCGACGTCGTCGAAGAGATGCTTGAGCATCGCGTAATATTCGTCGCTCGATTTGTCCGGGTCGGTGGTGTATCGGTAGGTTTCCTTAATTGTGTCGAGGCCTTTTCCGATGACAATGTTGGAGTTGCCGATGTCGATGTATAGTCGCATGGCATGCCCTCACTTCCTTGTGTCGTGGATTATTCGTTCTCGGTGCTAGGAGGATTGAAGTATTCACTCGCAAGCAGCCGGATGGTAACGCCGCCGCCAATGAGGACGGCCAAGGTGATTTCAATGGTGCCGTTAAGCGGCATCACACCGATTAAGACATTGGCGAAATCGCCGACCATTTCACGGTAGAAGCCAGCCGACAAAATGACCGCGCTAATCACGATAATCGTGTGCGCAAGCGTCGCCAACAAAAACGTCAATGACACGTACACGATGTTGTTGTCAAAGAGGCGTTTCATCCCCATGAAGATATACCAGATGAGTGCACCGAAAATCACTCGTGGCACAATCGCCACGAACGGGTTTTGAAACACAACGACGCCGAACTGAAACGCGACAATCATCGAGAACACGCCGAAGACAAGGCCGAAAATGATGCCGTATTTCAGACCCCCGTGAAGGGTTCCTCTACCAAAGCGTATGCCGCCGTATAGCGTCCCGATGATGACGGGAATATGAAGCGTGGTGCCGCCGAAGCCGGGAATCCATACGAGGAAACCGATGTTCGGGATGAGTGCCATGGTCACGATGATGGCGATGAACATAGCTAGAAACGTCATTTCTTGAACTCTTTCTTTTTGCATGAATTATATCTCCTTTAATTTTAGGCCCGTTAGGGTCCCATATTGTGGACGATATGAAGGGTTATACGTTGGACTTGATTTGTTCGTAGGTATCCTTATTGAACGACTTCACTAGGGTGAAAAGCATTGCTTTTACCGCTTTATAGTCGTTTTCGTGAATCATCGAGGTGGTCGAGTGGATGTAGCGCGCGGGCATGCCGATGGTGGCGACGAGGACACCGCTTTCGGCAAGCTGGATGCGCGCGGCGTCGGTGCCGCCTTTCGATTGATAGTATTGATACTTGATGTTGTGTTTGTCGGCGAGTTTTTCGATGTAATCTTTCATGCCTCGATGCATGATGGCATTAGGGTCGTAAAAGCGCATAAGGAATCCTTCGTTTAATTTGCCGCTGATTTCATCGCCACCGAAGGAATCGGCGCAAGGCGATGCGTCAACGGCCAAGAAGATGTCCGGCTTAACAAGACCGGCGGCAGTGGCCGCACCACGCAAACCAACTTCTTCTTGCACGGTCGCGCCGGCGTAAAGCGAACAGTCCAGTTGCTCGTTTTTCATCGCTTCGAGCAGCTCAAGGGCCATGCCACAGCCAATGCGGTCATCCCAAGCCTTTGCGATGAACTTCTTTCCATCTTTTGTCACGACAAAGTCGTTTTTAGAAATGACTTGTTGGCCGATCTTGACGCCGAGTTCTTCCGCGTGCTCTTTGGAATCGGCACCCACATCGAGCAACAACTCATCAAATTTCACGGTGTCTTCTTTTTTTCCTTTGGTTAAATGTGGCGGTTTTGACGCTGTGATGCCGGGTATTTCATCAAGCTCATCGGTGTAGATAATCATGTGTTGCGACAAGTAGACGTCGCCTTTCATGCCACCGAGTGAAATCATTTTCACGAGGCCTTCTTTGGTGATGCCGGTGACCATGCCGCCAACTTCGTCCATGTGGCCAGCCATCATCACGCGCGGGCCATCCGAGTTTTCGTTGAGCACCCCGAATATCGAGCCTAGTTTATCTTCGATAATCGTATTGGTGTGCTTTTGCATCTCTTGTCTCATGTACCCTTTGACGTGCCTCTCGAAACTAGGAGCGCCCGGAATATTCACCAGGTTGCGGTAAAGCTTTTTCATGCGTTTTCCTCCTTGAAGGTTGCGATTAGTGTATAGATTGGACCGTCTTCGCCATAACGGGCTTCGAATTCGGTCATGATGTTGTCTTCAGGTGCGTCAGCGTGTAAATCAAGTGAAACGTCGGAGAGCTCAAGGCCTGATTCAAACAAGGTTTTTAGGCTGTACTCAAAGAGACCTCGGTTATCGGTTTTGAACTCCAGTGTGCCACCAGGCTTAAGCAACGTCCGATACATCGCTAAAAAACGCGGGTGGGTCAATCGGCGTTTTTCATGGCGTGCTTTGGGCCAAGGGTCGGAAAAATTCAAGTAGATGGTTTGTACGCTGTGGGGTTTGAGGCAGTCAACAAGTTTTTCAGCGTCAGTGCGAACCAAATGCAAATTCGACCGCGGATCGTCAAGCTGTTTTTCAAGCGCGCGAATGATGACGCTGTCGAATTTCTCAACCGCGAGCACGTTAAGGTCGGGCCTCAACGAAGCGAGCGCGTGACAAAATTGGCCTTTGCCGGCACCGATTTCCAGCACCAAAGGTTGCAATGTCGAAAACACGTCATCGAGTGCGATGGTTTCTTCGCGATCGATCAACGTGATTCGTTCAGGATGTTTCTCAATGGTATCGCTTGCGTGTTTCACCGGCCTCAGTCGCATAAAAAATCACCGACTTCATTATAACAAAAAAAGCCGCAATCACAATCGATAAACCTCGATTTGCGGCATTTTTCATCACATCATGCGGACAAAAGCGTCTACCATGTCCGAGTCAAAGTATTTTCCCGCTTCGCGCGAGAGCTTTTCAAGCGCCTTTTCTTTTGACATGGTTTTGCCGTATGCTTTAGCCCGTGTTAAACGATCAAAGCGCGCAACGATGGCAAGAATCCGTGACATAAAGGGGATGTCCTCCCCCTTCAATCCATGGGGATGTCCAGAACCATCGACGTGTTCGCATTGGTACAAGACAGCCCGTGAAATGAGCGGATCCTCCAGGAGATTAGACAAAATTTTGAATCCCAGTTCAACGTTGATGTAAGCGTGACAGTCCTTGAGATCAAAGGTGCTTTTACGTCGTTTGCTGGCAATGTATGCTTCAATGCGTCCAAGCGCGTGATACTCGATAAGTGTCTCCATCGTTTGCATGTCGCCTGTCCGCGACATCCCAAGCACAATCATGAAGTCCCTAGCGATGGGTTTTAAGCGTTCGACGCGTGCTTTTAGGGCCGGTTCAAAACGGAACAACTGGCGTTGAAGCAGGGCCAGCGTGTCGCGTTTTCGTTGTGGCCGATCCATCAGTTTTTGTCGGTACATTTTCTCTTCTGCCGCTTCGTAAGCAAGCCGGAAATCGCCGTTGGGACCGAGCTCGGCGACGCCGACGCTGACAGAAAGCGGAAGTTGGTAATCAAGCATGCTTTCCAGACGGCTTTGCAGCCGCTTCTCGTGAGTTTTAATGGCGCGGCTGGTCTTCTCGGTAATCATCAAGAACTCATCGCCACCGGTGCGCGCCAAGTAGTCCTCAGGAAACTCGGTTTTCAACATCGTGGCGAAGCGTCGTATCACCTCATCACCCTCATAATGACCAAGGATGTCGTTGACGCTTTTGAGACCGTCTAAGTCAAACACCACAATTTTTCCTTTTAAAGGTAAGGTTTCATGCGATAAGTGCCGCTTGAGGTTATGTCGGTTATGGAGATTTGTCAACGCGTCGTGGTTAGCCATGTGCTCGATTTTCAGGTTTTTTTCCTGTTCTTTGGTCACGTCGCGCAACAAGCCTAAAATCCGCTTCGCTGAACCGTCGTTGTGACGGTCGAGAACCTGCATGTAGTACTCGACGTACTGCGGGTCATCATCGGTGTGCTTACGCAGGCGAAATAAGCTTGACCCTTCACTGATTTCACCGCTGAGAAGTTGAGCGTTCTTCTCATATATGTAGGCTTGGTCGTCCGGATGGAGATAGGCTTTAAACAACTTGCGGTAGGTGGAATAATCGAGCTTATCAACGCCGAATATGTTCTTTACGTAGGCATCTCCTGAGAATGTTTTATGTTCAAGGTCAATTTCGAAAAAGCCCATCTCCGCGAGCGACAGCATCATCTGGATTTTTTTTAACTGAATGCGTTCGTTGGTCTTCATGCGGTGATAATGCGTCGTTTCGTAATACACGTTGATGACTTCCCCGCGCTTTGGACTATAGCTGTAAACATGAAAGTGTTTATCGAGGCGCCGGTTGTAGTCTTGAAATGCTGCGCGATTGCCTCGGGCCACATGACTGTAGCGTTGGAAGCGTTCTTGTGGGTAATTGGGATAGATTTCATACAAGTGTTTGCCGATCATGTGGTGGATGTCTTCTTGCATCATCTTCCCATAACGTTCGTTTGTGTAAAGCACGCGCGCATCGAAGGGTTGCTTTTCATCGTCGTACAAAAACTCTACATGGACGATGCCCAATCGCAAGTAATCGAAACTGTCGATGACGTGATTATAAAAAGACGCCACCGGTTGGTGCGAGAAAACAAGTTGAATCATCTGACTGTGGGAGTCGATGACGCTATATACCCTGAGATGCTGACGCTTAACGGTGTTGACATAGAAACTGTCGTTTCGCTCGCTTTTCACACAAGCGCGCACGCGTTTTTCAAACACCTCGGCGTTAATGATGACGTTCGCAAAATCACCGAGCGTGTGAACATCCGTGTCAAACAGTCGTTTGGCGTAGTGGTTCATGACCTGCACCGTTTCATCAAAGTCGAGTATGACCATGCCGTATTCATGTTCTTGGCTTTCGGTCATGTCGATGTCAATGTGTCCTTGAAAAAACGACAACGCCGAAAGACGACGGTGTATGTCGTCAGGCGTTATCGTTGCTTTAAGCGGTTTTTCTAAGATGACACAAACAAACAGGTCGTCTTGATCGTAAAATAGATGGGTTTCGTAATCAGCAAGCAAAAAGATGGTGTGTTTTTGTTGTTGGCTTTCAAGTTCGTACGCTTTTTGGGCTACTTTGAGCCCGTTTTTAATGATGAAATCGGCGTAACTGTAGCGGAAACCTTGGCGATTGAGTATGCCAAAATCAACGATTTCTTGATCAAAAATCGCTTTGATATGGGTAATTAAAGGCAAAACCGTCCGTTCACTATACATCAAGCATACCCCCGTCCAGTTCCCCCCACTAAAAGCGTTTACATTTACCACATTATACCACTATGTCCCCTTTTACGCAAGGTCAGGCGTCTTCTCGAGTCAACGCGTAAATCGCTTCCATGTAGATGGCGGTAGCTTCAAGCAAATCGTCCACGTGAATGTGTTCATCCGCTTGATGCACCACGTCTTTGCGCCCCGGCATCATCGGACCGAAAGCCACGGCTTTATCAAGCGCGCGCGCATACGTGCCACCACCGATGGTGAAGGGTTGCGACTCATAATCGTTGGTAACTTTGCGGTAAGCTTCTAACAGATGCTTAATCAGTGGATCGTCAGGATCGACGTAATGAACGGGGTTATCGCTTTTCTCCACCAAGGTCAGGCCGTGTTTTTTTGCCAGTTCAGCGATGCGTTTGCGGGTCGATGCCAAGTCATACCCTTTTGGGTAACGGCAGTTCACGCCAATGGACGCCCCGCCTTCATCATAAGAAAACACACCGGGATTGATGGTAAACTGTTTCATTTCTTCATCGTCATAATCGATGCCGAGTTTTTCTCCAAAGGCATCAAATGACAAGTGTTTTTCAATAAACTGAATGTATGGATCGTCGGTGATATCGCTTAGAAATTTGGCGAGGACAAACGCGGCGTTCACGCCGTGTTGCGGTTGCATCGCGTGAGCGTTCTTTCCATGCACAATATAGCGATTTTTGTCGACTTCACCTTTGAATCCATAGTGTTTGCAAAACGTCATGAAAGCTTCTTTGTGGTCTTCTTTCAGCGTCACTTCAGCGTAATCGGGCACCACGTTATAGCGCTCACCCGCATGAAAACGCACCATCTCTTTGGATGCTGCTTTACCTTGAAGATCAAAAGTCCAAATGCCTTTTTCCCCATATATTAGCGGAAACGACGCATCCGGAGCAAAACCGAGTGTCGGCATTTCCTCAAACTCAAAATAGCGGTTAATTCCGCGCCACGCCGTTTCTTCATCGGTGCCGAGAATAATGCGCACGCGTTTATAAAACGGCACATCGAGATCTTTCAAGAACTTCAGCGCAAAATACGCAGCCATCGTCGGTCCTTTGTCATCCATCGCACCGCGAGCGTAGAGTTTGCCATCACGGATGGTCGGCTCAAACGGATTCGTCGTCCATCCGTCCCCTGGGGGCACCACATCAAGGTGACAAAGCACCCCGAGCAACGCGTCGCCATTGCCATGTTCAATGTGGGCGGCATGGTTTTGAATGTTCTTCACCACAAACCCGTCTTGTTTAGCTAGCTCAAGCATGTATTCCAGCGCTTCTTGAATGCCTTCGCCAAAAGGTGTGGTACTTTCTGGTTCATAGCTATCGAGCAGACTCTTCATGCGCAACAACGCCTTGGTTTTTTCAAGGATTTCCGCGCGGTGTTCTTGCACGTATGTGTAAAAGTCCATGAGACCACCTCCGATTGCTTAATGATATCACGTAATGGGCCTTTTTGACAAGCGTGAAAAGCGTTGACATATGAACAAGCACGCATATATAATAGAGGTACGTTAGAAGGTGTGCATATGATCAAGAAAATCGTCATGGAAAACCTGACGTGTTCAAACTGTGCAAACAAAATCGAACGGGCCCTGCAAGACCTCGATTTCGTCCGCTCCGCAAGCTACAACCTGACCACCCAGACGATGCTGTTGGATGTGACCGACGATTACACCGATGACCACATCCACGCCATCCGTAAAATCGTCAACGACATCGAACATGGCGTGCTGACCTACGCGCATGAAAAGCGTCACCTCGCCGTCCATAAAGGCTTTTTTCGTGCGAACTGGCTCATCGTCCTAGGCATCGTCTTGTTTTCATCAGGGTGGCTGCTTGAAAACGCCTATGAACTGGTGCGATCTAACCCGTTTTATTGGATTGGCTATTTTCTTGTTGCCCATAAAATCGCGATGAAAACCTTTAAAGGGCTTCGCCGTCGTGATTACTTCAATGAAAACACCCTCATGATGGTCGCGACACTCGCGGCGA
Source organism: Candidatus Izemoplasma sp. (assembly GCA_007132465.1). Taxonomy (GTDB): domain Bacteria; phylum Bacillota_I; class Bacilli_A; order Izemoplasmatales; family Izemoplasmataceae; genus SLQR01. The sequence goes on along the minus strand of SLOP01000005.1, from coordinate 25,935 downwards.
TGGCCACCGGCCATCCTTACGAGGCGATGCTCGTCATCATCTTCTACTCGCTTGGTGAACACCTTCAACACAAAGCCGTGCATCAATCAAAAAACGAAGTTCGCTCACTCATGGACCTTCACGTCGAGTACGCCAACGTGCTTGATGCCGAGGGCAACGTTCACGTCAAAGACCCTATCGCCATCAAAAAAAACGACCGCATCCTCGTCAAAAACGGTGAAAAAATTCCCGTCGATGGCATTGTTGAAAAAGGATCCACCACCTTAAACACAAGCGCCCTGACCGGCGAAGCCAAACCAGCCAGTGTCACGGTTGGCAGTTACGTGCTTTCGGGAAACATTAACACGGGCAACGTCATTGAACTACGCGCCACCAAAGAATACGGCGATTCCACGATTGCCCGCATCATCGAACTGATCGAAAACTCCACCGCCCACAAAGCGAAAGCGGAGACCTTTATCACCAAGTTCGCCCGCTACTACACACCAATCGTTACCGGCCTTGCTGTGCTGATGTTCGCAATCCCAACGTACCTTGATCCCGGCAACGCTGAAGACTACATCTTGCGTGCCGCCACCTTCCTTGTCATCAGCTGCCCGTGTGCTCTCGTGCTTAGTGTGCCGTTGTCGTATTTCGCCGGCGTTGGCATGAGCGCGAAGAAAGGCATTCTCTTTAAAGGATCCAACTACTTGGACATGATGCGCGAAGTCGATTTAATTGGCATCGACAAAACCGGCACCCTCACAGAAGGCACCTTCGAGGTCGATGGTTATACCGATAATGACACGTTGCGTCTTGCGGCATCGATTGAACGGTTCTCAAACCACCCCATTGCCAAAAGCGTGGTCTTGGCATACGACGGTGCTTACACGTCTGTTGATAATGTCGAGGAAACCCCGGGACTCGGGATGCAAGCAATCACCGAGCACGGCCCTCTCATTGTCGGCAGCCGAAAATGGCTTAAGCGACACCGTATCGATGTGACCGACAGCCGTGATACCGCCGGCAGTAACGTGTTTGTGGCGTTGGATGGACGCTATGTCGGGCGCGTGGTCATCAAAGACAAAATCAAGTCTGGCGCCCGCGAAACCATGGAAAAACTGCTTAAAAAGCGTCGCGTTGTGATGCTAACCGGGGACAACCTCGACACCGCAAGCGAGGTCGCTTATGATGTTGGCGGCATTGACTATCGGCACGGATTATTGCCGGATGAAAAAGTCATGGAGTTTAAAAAACTATCCAGTAAGCAACTGAAGATGTATGTCGGCGACGGCATCAATGACGCACCACTCTTAAGAGCCGCTGACATTGGGGTTGCCATGGGATCGGGCAGTGAACTCGCCATCGACGTAGCTGACGTCATCATCATGGATGATGACATTCGCGTCCTCGACAAAGCGTTCACAATGAGCCGGCGAACCCGCGCCGTGGTCATCCAAAACATCGCCCTCAGCCTCGGCGTTAAATTTTCCTTTCTGGTTCTCGCCGGGTTCGGCATGGCCACGATGTTGATGGCTATCTTCGCCGATGTCGGCATCACCCTGATTGCCGTGGCGAACGCGTTACGATTAACCTACGGAAGGAAGGCGAAGCGACTATGAAGCAAAACCATGCTATCGATAAGACTGTCAATCTATTCAAACTGTTTAGCGACGCAACACGCCTCAAAATCATCGCCATGCTGGTCGAAGGGGAGTATTGCGTGCATGAGATTCACGAGACATTGAACATCAGCCAATCCTCGGTTTCTCATCAGCTTGCGTTGCTGCGTGAGCGCAACGTCGTCAAAACTCGCCGTGATGGCAAACTCGTCTATTACAGCTTACAAGACCAACACGTCAAAGAGCTGTTTGAAACGGCCTATGCCCACGCTAACGAGTGCTGAAAAAAAACGTCACAGGCAACCGAATTGACCCGGTTCCACGGGAGTGCTTGATTCCCATGGATGAGGTTCACTTCATGCTTGGACGTTTTTTTATTAACTGAAGTACATTCGATTACGTAATATACGTTTAGACGACCTTAGATGTATTTAAATGATTTATGATTGTTTAAGATGATGTGAGTTGAACGAAGATACGCTACCGCGTGTGGCGCACCACACCATACCGTTTCTTCCCGCGACGCAGAACATGGGTGGTGCCGTAAAGGGCGCGCTTTGGTGTCAGCACCGCGGTGTCATCCTCAACTTTGTCGCCGTTGAGGGTGATGGCGTTTTGGTTGATCATCGTGCGGGCATCGCGGCGGCTGCTTGCGAGGTTGCACTTTATCAACGCATCAAGCAGCGACACCTCGCCTTGAACTTCGTAAGCGTCGATGCCCTCAAAGGCCATCGTAAGTTCAGCTTCAGAAAGCGACATCACGTCGTTGTTGAATAAAGCCTCAGTGATGTTCACCGCTTGTTGTAACCCTGCTTCGCCATGGATATAACGGGTGAGTTCGCTGGCGAGCGTGCGTTGGGCCTCTCGCAAGTGCGGGCTTTCGTCCGTCGTTCGCTCAAGGTCGGCAATCGCCGTGAGCGGCAACATCGTGAACTGTTTTAACCGCGCAATGACATCCGCGTCGTCGACGTTAATAAAATGCTGGTAAAAAGCATACGGTGACGTGCGTTCCGGTGACAGCCACACAGCGCCTTCTTCGGTCTTGCCGAACTTGGTGCCATCGGCTTTGGTCAACAGTGGCGCAACCATGCCATACGCTTTGGCTTCAGCGCCTTCGGCACGGCGAATCAGTTCAAGCCCGGCGGTAATGTTTCCCCATTGGTCCTGACCACCGATTTGCAGCGTGCAACCGTGGTTTTTGTGCAACTCTAAAAAGTCGACCGACTGCAAAATTTGATAGGTGAACTCAGCAAAGCTAAGCCCGCTTTCTAAGCGGGTTTTGACGCTGTCCTTGGCGAGCATCTGGTTGATGCCGAAATGCTTGCCATGGGTGCGTAAAAACCCAATCAATGAGTAGTTTTTAATCCAGTCGTGGTTGTTGACAATCGTGCCTTCGGGCAACAAGGTCTGAACTTGTGTTGTTAGCGCCTCGGCGTTGTGGGCGACGTCGGCTTCATCGAGGAGCGATCGCTCTTCTTTCTTGCCACTTGGATCGCCGATGAGCCCTGTGCCTCCACCAATCAACAAAATCGCTTTGTGACCCCGGGAAGCCAGATGCCGCGCAACCACGTAGGGCACCAGATGCCCAATATGCAAGCTGTCAGCTGAGGCGTCGGCACCTAGATAAAAGGTTAAGGTGTCGGTTTCGAGTTTTTCCTCGAGTGCGTCGTCGGTGGCGGCGTAAAATAGGCCACGAGCACGCAATTCTTCAAGCAATGTCATAAGGTTTCCTCCTTTATACACAAAAAGGTGGCACGTAAAAGGGCGAACGTTCCATCCGCGGTACCACCTTTCTTCCGGTCAAATCCGGCACTTCGCAAGATAACGGTTTTACCCGGCCGCGCTTTTGACGCGGCAACTTCCAAGTGTATTTCACCCGACACGTTCCCGATTCACACCAACCACCGGGTCGCTTACAACGTGTGCATGGTTACTTCGCTTGTGCGTCGTCGTTAGTTTAGCGTGTCGTCTGACGAAGCACGAGGTCGTGCTCCAAGGTGACACGGGTTTCTTCAAGCGATTCTTCATTCATCAGTTTGGTTAACAGTCGCATGCTGACGGCGCCGATATCGTAGATTGGCACGTCGACGCAACTCAGCTGTGGACGGGCAAGTTGTGCGTATTTTGTGTTTTGGAAGCCCGCGACGCTGATGTCATCGGGAAGGCGTACGTGGTTTTGTCGAGCCACGTTCATGAAGGACACCGCGATGGAATCACGAACGGCAATGACGCCGTCGACTTTGTGGTCACGGAAAAACTCGTTAAAGTGGTCGGTGTTGATGGCGATGCGGCCCGAGGTACGCATGATGCGCGGTGTCAAAGAGGCCGCTTCAATGGCGCGAAGGTAGCCCGCTTCCTTGAGGTCGTTGACCATGTATTTGCGAACCGTTGACACCATGAAGATGTCTTTGCGTCCTTCGTCAATAAGCTTTTTGGTTATTTCGTATCCCGCTTTTTCATAATCAATGGAAACGCTGGGAATGTCATCGCTTTCAGGGTATACGGTGTTGGTCAAGACAATCGGAATCTTGTAGTCGTTTTTAATCGTGCGCAAAAAATCGAACTGTTTTGCGGTGATTTCGTCGTTTAGGTACAAAATCCCATCGACTTGGGCGGCCACGATTTCCTTCAGCACATCTTCTTCGTGCCCCTCCTCGTTGTCGAGAATGTAAAGCAGCACCGAATACTTGTACACCCGCGCGATGTCGGCGATGCCGTTCATCATCTCAGCCATCGAGGCGCGGCTCATGTCCGGCACTAAAACGGCCACCGTCGTCGATTTACGGCTTGCGAGTCCTTTGGCGAACGCGTTCGGTTTGTAGCCGAGTTCCTCGATCACCCGAAGCACCCGCTCGCGGGTTTCGGGTTTCACTTTTTCGGGGTTGTTGATGGCGCGTGACACGGTCGCTAAGGATACGCGTGCTTTGCCGGCCACATCATAGATGGTCGCCTTGCTCATGGCTCATCACCTTCTTCTCCACATCATTATAGCACCGAATGAAAATGTTTTCAAACCAAATTGCTATGAAAAAAAGCCTACGGATAGGCTTTTTTTAGCGACGCTCTTTGATGCGTGATTGCTTGGCGCTGCGGCCGCGGATGTAATGCAGCTTCGCACGGCGTACCTTGCCTCGACGCACCACATCGATTTGGTGAATCGATGGTGTGTTCACGGGAAAGGTTCGTTCGACGCCGACACCATACGAGACTTTACGAACAGTAAAGGTTTCGCTGATGCCACTGCCTTGCTTCTTGATGACGAGGCCTTCAAACACCTGGATACGTTCGCGGTTACCTTCTTTGATTTTCACGGACACGCGGACGTTATCACCAGGGTTAAACTCGGGCAAATCATCTCTCAGCTGTGCTTGCGTTACTTCACGGATGAGTTCTTGCGACATGTTGGTCACTCCTTTGCTACACCTGTTCGTAACCGGTTGTGGCCAGCGGAACACGTTGATTAAACAGCGTGATAAATTATACCATAAGCAGGCGCGTCATGCAACTATTTACCGCGCTTTTTTTGTGCTTTCTCATAAGTTTCAAAAAGGTCGGGACGTCGCGCTTTCGTGCGCTTGACGGCTTCGGCTTTACGCCACGTTTCGATTGCTTGATGGTTGCCGCTTAGCAACACCTCGGGAACACGCTCGCCTTCAAACTCGCGTGGGCGGGTGTAATGAGGGTACTCCAGCAACCCGTGTGAAAACGAATCGTCTTGGTGCGATGCATCCTTGTTGAGAATGCCAGGGATGAGACGCACCGTGCTCTCAACGAGGACAAGGGCGGCCACTTCACCTCCGGTGAGCACATAATCACCGATTGAGATTTCTTCGTCAAAGTGGGCGCGAATGCGCTCATCGAAGCCTTCGTAATGACCGCACAACACAATTAAATGATCATGGGTGGATAACCGTGATGCGTCCGCTTGCGCATACGGTTTGCCTTGCGGTGTCATGATGATTTTATGAGCGTGTTCGTGGCCGTCGATAGCCCTTAGCGCATTGACGACAGGTTCCACGCGAAGCACCATGCCGGCACCGCCACCGTAAGGTGTGTCATCCACTTTCTTATGCTTGTTTGGGCTGTGGTCACGAAAATCGATGACGTTGATCTCCAGTTTCTTTTCATGCACGGCTCGACCGACAATGGATTGGCCAAGGATCGGTTTCACCATGTCTGGAAAAATGGTCAGCACATCAATCTTCATAACAATCCCTCCGGTGGGTCGATGTCGATGCTCGCTTGGGTCACCCGCTTCACAAACTCTTTACGAAACGGTATCAGCGCATCGTTCATGCCTTGTCGCTTGACCACCAAAAGTTCTCCCTGCGGATAATGACGGATTGCACGCACAACACCGACAACCTCGTCGTTGACGCGCACGGCCAACCCGATTAACTCAGACGCATAAAACGCGTCGTCCTCAAGCGGTTCTCGATCATTTTCAGCAACCTCGAGCACACACCCCTTAAACCCTTGGACGGCGTTGATGTCGTCGTACTCCTCAAACATCAAAATATCGACAGACTTTTTGACGCCGTGGTTTTCCACGGTCACCGCCACGCGGCCTTTGGTGGTGTTAATGAATAAACGATTGCCCACGCGATAACGCGATTCTTTAAAATCGGAGTCCGTTTTCACCGTCACAGCACCGTGGATGCCATGGGTGTTCACGATGGTACCAATGGCAATGTATTCCACGTTCTCACCCCATCATGCTTATTTTTGAAACATCACTTTTTCACTGTTGAAAAGACGCGTCAGTAACACCACAAACGCCGTGGTGTAAAGCACCGATGTGGCCACAACGACCACGAAGTTGGCCACCGCGTAATCAAACACAAACACGCCGTTTAAAAAGTTGACCGCCCCGTATATCGGGATAAAATGAACCCACAATGACTGTGAGGGCTCGGTGCCAAACGAGGACATGATGCCAATAATCATCGTCACCAAATAAAACGGCATGATAAGCATCGACGCTTCTTTGATGGTGCGTGCATAAGCACTGATGACGGCAATCAAACCAACGATGATAAGCACCGTCGCCATCAGGGTAAACAAAATCAGCAGCATCTCAGCCACGCCATAGATAGCGTAATCAATGTTGTTGGTGTCGGCTTGCATCAGGCGCGGAAGCGACAAGACGATGCCAATAAACGACGAGATGGCACTCGCCAGTGTCAAAAGCCCCAAACTCACCACTTTACCAATCGCAATCTCGCTCCGTTTAATCGGTGTAATCAACAGGGTCGCCACCGTGCCCCGTTCTTTCTCACCCGCAATGGAATCGGGTCCAATGCTCATCGCCGCAGAAAACAAGAAGATAATGGTCAAAAACGGCAAAAGCATCGCCAACCCTTGCCCGGCGATGCGCCGTTCATCGACGATGTCATCAGCGTGATAGACGCTGGCAAAGATTAACGCGTGGTCTGGGTTTTCAAGCCGACCCAACAGTTTATCGGAACGGTATGTTTCAAGCACTGAGCTGACCGTGTTATAGGCGAAGGATGAATGCTGACGGCCGTAATTGTGTAAAATGTCTACCACCGGTGGATCGTCGATGTGATAATCATCAATCTTCGCTTCAAAATCAGCCTCAAACACAAGCGCAATGTCAATATCGCCCTCGCGCACAAGGTCCTTTAACGTCGCTAAATCATAGGTTTCATCATCCAAAAACGAAAACGTGATTGGATCATCAAGGTCAGCAAGTGACTCAAGGTTTGCCCGAACGGTTGCGGGCATGTGTTCTTCGTAAATCACAATCGTGTGTTCACGAACCGCTTCCATCTGGTTGTGAATCAACGTGCCAATGAGCCAATACATCGCGAAAATCGAAACCCCGGGCAAAATGAAAATCATCAAAATTAAACGGCGGTCGCTGAACACGCGATACAGTTCTTTTCGAAAAATGGTCCAGATATTACGCATGAGACTCACCTGCGCTCGCCTCGACCAAATCAAAGAACAACGTCTCCAGTTCGCCGTCCGATGATGCCGCTTTAACTCGCGTTAGCGTATCCATCGCTTTCATCTCACCGTCGATGATGATGCCGACGCGATCGCATAGCTTTTCAACCACGCTCAGGATATGTGTCGATAAAATGACCGTCTTGCCTTGGTCACGCAGTTCTTGTAAGTAATCGGTCACGGTCCGTGCCGTCAACACATCAAGTCCGTTGGTAGGTTCGTCAAACACGATGTAATCAGGATCATGAACCAGCGACACCGCGAGCGATGTCTTTTGTTTCATGCCCGAGGACAAATCGGCGACTTTCACTTCGGCGAACTTATCGATGCCAAAGCGCTTAAATATCGCTTCTCGTCGCGTGTTGGCCACGTCGTCGTCAATGCCATGCAATCGTGAAAAATACCGATAGAGATAAGTCGGTGTGAAGTGGTCTTCAAGTTTAAGCTCGTTGGTCAAAAACGCGATGCGCTTACGCACGTTACCGGCGTCGGTAAGGACGCTGAACCCATCGACAGAGATATCGCCCTCATCCGGTCTTATCAGCGTTGCAACGCACCGCAAGGTGGTTGTCTTTCCAGCGCCGTTGGGCCCGAGCAATCCGAAGATTTCTCCAGGGCGCGCCTCAAAACTGACGTTGTCAACGGCAACCTTGCGTGCGGCATCCGTCTGCTCAATCTTGCGTTGTTTACGGGAGAGCGTAAACGTCTTGCGGATGTTTTTTACACTTAACGGTTTCATGGCAACCTCCAAAAATTTGCATTGAAGAAAAAGCCACTCATATAAGCGGCTTAAAACGACTCGATGTTGATGGTAATTCTTTTGTGTTCGCGCGACGCGCTCGCATAGGCAATGGTCCGTACCGCGTTGGCAATGCGCCCGTTTTTGCCAATTACCCGTCCAAGATCATCGGGATGAACAAAAATTTGCATGGCGATGATGTTGCCGTCATCGGAGAGCTTTTTGACAACCAAATCATCCGGGTTAACAACCAAGGGCTTGACGAGGTCGTGAATCATCTGCTCATAGTTCACAGCCACCGGCGATCACCCTACTTCTTGCCTTGTTTATGCTTGGCAATGATGCCCGCTTTAGACAACATGTTGCGTACCGTATCGGTCGGTTGCGCACCTTGTTCCAACCAAGCAAGCGCGCGTTCCTCGTCAATTTTGACGGCGCTCGGTTCGGCCTTAGGATCGTAGGTGCCGATAATCTCCAAATAACGTCCGTCGCGTTTGTGTTTGCTGTCGGCGACAACCAAACGGTAAAATGGACGCTTAACGGTTCCGTGTCGTTGCAGGCGCAGTTTTACTGCCATGATGCATTCCTCCTTAGAAGTAAATCCCATTTCCTGATTAAGCATATCACGCCTCGGAACTGCTGTCAAGGTTTTTTTCTTGACAGTCATCAAGGGTGTACATATCACGATCAAGCAGCGACACATCCACCTTCCGCACATGGCGAATCTTCTTTAAGCGATTCACCACGTTTTGCTCATCCTCGGCGTTGATGTAAATCACCGCATAACGGCGTTTTTTATGATAATAAGCCAAGTTCCCATGGTTCTTAATTTGCTTAAGTACCTTGGGGCGATTAAAGTACACGATTAAACTCATCCGTTCAGGCATGTTGCTCCTCCTCCCAATGCGCCGGCCTTAGTCTTCACAGGGACGCGAGAAGACACCGCCTCGGCGAGGCGAGATGTTAATTTTTCAAGGGTTGATTGAAGCGTTTTTTCGGCGTTGATGAAGGCGATGACTTCGGGGCAGTCATAGAGGGCGATGCGCGCTTGTTGAAGGGCCTTAGCACGCACCGAAAAATCGGGATGATGCTTGCCGCGTTTCTGCACCGACTCATAGGCTTCCTTGGCTTCCAAAAACGCCTCCAAGAGCGGTTTGACAACACCGCTTGTTTCCATGGTCATCCGCGCTTTTTCGTAGGTTTTATAGACATCGTCGCGCTTCAAGGCTTCGACAACATCAGACGTTATTTCGAGCAGTTTTTGATTCATTCAATCACCCGGTGTCATTATAGCATAAAATGTCGGACTTACAAACGATATCACGCGTCAATACGGTGTTTGACAAGCATCAACATTACCCCTATAATAAAGGCGACATCTCTCACAAGCATGTTCGCTGAGCGGCCACACATCAAAGCCCTCATCACCGTTAACCCCATCATCACGTGAGCGTTGGTTCGGCAACGTGTAATCTTTCACAGCGTTTCATTCATCACGGACGCTTTCATTCCCTAACCATAGGAGGGACTAACATGATCAAAAAAATACAGGTTGAACACCTCGGCAAAACGATTTTCAAAGGCAATGTGATGAACATGCCCGTGAAAAAAAGCGCCATCGTCGACAAAAGCATTGACCTTTTTGATGACGACGACCCATGCATCATCCACACGTCCTATGTCGTGAAACACTTCGCTGAAGCACTCGGGAAAACCCTCGAACGTTATGACGGCACCATCCAGTTAGAAGATCACCCTGACATCCAGGCGTTTCTCGACCTGAACGCTGACGCTCGCATTACCAAATTGAAGTAGGAGGTGCGCCATGCGCTATTTCGACTACGCCGCCACCACACCGACCGACCTCGCTGTGTTGACATTAATGCACGACATTGCCAAACGTTATCCTGGAAACCCTTCTTCCTTACACGAAGCCGGCATCGCTGCAAAAAAACGTTACAATCAAGCCAAAAATGCGGTGGCAGAGTTATTGAATACCACACGGAAGAACCTCATTTTCACCGCCACCGGCAGCGAAGCTAACAACCTGGCCATCCAAGGCTTTCATCGCAAACATCCAAGCGCTCGCATCCTCACGACGGCCGTCGAACACAAAGCCACGCTTAACGCTTGTCATCATCTTAAAACCACCGGCGCTGATGTTGTCGTGTTAGCGGTCACACCAAAGGGCGAGGTGGATATTGACGCGCTCAAGCAGCACCTCACGCCGGGTAAACACCATTTCCTAAGCCTCATCTACGCCAACAACGAAACCGGCACGTTGCTGAACTGGGACGCTATACAAACAGCCATCAAACCCTATGATACGACCATTCACCTCGACATGATCCAAGTCCCGCTTTACCACCCCCTCGACTTCACCTCGCTAAAAGCTGACATGGTCAGCTTAAGCGCTCACAAGTTCCATGGACCACGAGGTGTCGGCTTATTGTATGTGCGCAACCTCGACATCATTGAACCCCTGATATACGGCGGAAATCACGAGTTCAAAAGACGCGCCGGCACGGAAAATCTTCCAGCCATCTGTGGTTTTGCGGCAGCATTGAAAACCGCTCAAACGCAGGCGAAATCGCACGATAACGCCACACAACGTCTCGCTAAGCGGCTCCTTGATAAACTTGACGCATTTGGTGTCGACTATTCGCTCAACGGTCATCCCCTTAACGATGCACGGCTTGCGGCCATCATAAACCTCGGCTTTGGTGGTGTGTCAGCCGATGTGCTCGCGTTCGAGTTAGATCGTCAAGGCTTTTACGTGTCTCTCGGCAGCGCGTGCGATGCGGGCAACATCGAACCGAGCCATGTCCTGAGCGCCATGGGCGTGCCGTCACCTTATCTTGAAGGGTCGATACGCATCTCACTTGGCAAAGACCTTACCGTGGATGATGTCGATGCCTTAGCTGAAGCGATTCACACGTTAACCACGTAAAAAGCGAACCCGGTGGTTCGCTTTTTTTACGCGGTTTCTTTGTCTTTATACATCATGCGTTCGGCTTCGTCATACCATGCCTGATGTGTCATCGAGGCATCTCGCTTACACGCCAAACCGATGGCAACCGTGCAAGGCACACCCTTGAACACGTGTTGCTTGGTCTCGTGTTGAATGCGTGATTTAATCGCGTGAGCCACATCGAGGGTCGTCTTAGTCAGCACCATTAAAAATTCATCACCACCATGCCGAACCAAGAGGTCCTGAGGTCTTGTGTGGGTGGCGAGCACATTCGCCACCGCCATCAACATACGATCACCTAAGCGATGACCATGGCGGTCATTGACTTCCTTTAGATGATTCATGTCTATCATAAGCAGTGTTAGCGGCCATGTTTCAGCCGAATCGATGAGCGGAAGCTGCTCTTCAAAAAACGTGCGGTTTTGCAAACCGGTTAAGGCATCGTGATAACTCTTATACGTTAAGGTATCACGCATCAGCGTGTGTGCTTTATTCACCTCATGAACATAGAGCAAGACAATCGACGACGCAAACAAGAAGCCGAGCGATCCGGTCACTAATGAGAGCGTACTAAACAACGATTCAACCGACGACAGCATGATGAAGAACACATAATTCACCCCAAGCACAAGCGCTAAGACGCCAACCACGCGAGCGAGCAAATCACCGCGACGAATGAATAACACCCCACCAATCACAAACCCGCCAATCGGTACCGCAGCAAAGCAAGCAAGCAACACCACCGGGTCATCCGTAAGGGCCCCAACCAAAATCAACCCTAGCGCCACCGCGGCCATGCTAAGACCTTCTAAGCGACGGTTAGCGCTGAGGCCTAAAAGCAACATCGTCGCACGGTAAAACACATACGCGCTCGCCACCAACACCCATAAATATGCGATGCCAAACCAGGCCTGTTCCCTCACAATACCGACGTAAAGCAGCCCGTAAGCGATGCCGAGCACCGTCCAATAATGCCCCCATGCGCTAAGGTAATCTCGTCGATCATAAAGCCTGTTGAGCGCATACATGATAACAGCCACCATCAACGAACCCATCATAAACGACAAGGTTGTCCAAGCCACCATGTCCATGTTATCGCTCCTTCTCGGGCATTGCGTTAAACAGCGATGCCACCTCAGATGTGTTTAAAACGCGCGTTTCACCAACCGATAGATCACCCAATGTCAGCGAACCAATGGCCACGCGTTTCAAGGTGACAACGCCTACTCCGATGGCCTCAAACATGCGCTTAACTTGGTGAAACTTCCCTTCACACAGCGCCACGCGCGCTTCCGTTCCCTCCCACCGCAAGATGCGGGGTGGTTTAGGTATGTATAAACGATTCCTGCCATCTTTTAAGCGCCGTGGCTTTAAAAAGGCCTCGCGGGGAGGTAACCCTTGATCAACCACGACATCATAGGTTTTATGCACGTGCTTGGCGGGTGAGATAATCTCATGAACCAGCGCCGTGTCGTTCGTTAAAATAACGAGGCCACTCACGTCCTTATCGAGACGACCAGCCACGTGCAAATCCCGCCGTTGGTATGTTGTTGGAAGGCAATCAATCACGGTTCGGTTGCGCGCATCGCGGCGAGCAGAAACCACCCCTTTGGGTTTATTCATCGCCAACACCACGTGTGACGGCGCGGCGATCGTTTGCCCGTCAAAATCAACGCAATCGATGTCAACGCGAACCTGGACGTTAGGTCGTTTAACCACCGTGCCATTGACACAAACACGACCCTTTTTGATGATTGCTTTCACTTCGCTTCGCGTGCCGATGCCGGCGTGCGCGAGCCATCTATCAAGTCGCATCCAATCACCTTCATTGACTATATTGTACCACAAACGGTAACCGAAAAAGAAATCCTCACGATGAGGATTTCTTAATGGCGTTCATGGTTTGGTATATCGCAATGCCTGTTTGCGACTCAAAGGCCTTGTCGATACGCTTTTCTTCTGCCTTATTGTTGAGAATGCTGCGGTACGTGTTATATCGTGAAAGCAACTCGTCCGCGCTGATTTCATCACCGAACTTGTGTTGCTCAAGGGCATGTAAAAAGGCAATGATTTCGACAATTTCTTCCGTTGTGTACGCGTTGTAATCTATGGGATAGTCCATGTTAATCACCAAAACTGATGCCAATCGATTTGGCCGAACGCACCATTTGCCCTTTCGGATCGACGTATTTTTTTCCGCCGTGGCTGGTTTCACCGGTTAATCCATCGCCCACCACGTCAATCAATGGAACGTGCTCGATTTCACGGCCACGACACCGTACCATTTGTCCAGTGCCACCATTCATCAACAGATGAACGGCTTCGACGCCAAAGCGCAACCCAATCATGCGGTCGAACTGGCTGGCAATGCCGCCGCGTTGGATGTAGGCAAGATTAGAGTACCGAACTTCATGGTTGTCAATCAGTGTAGACAGTTGACGGGTAATAATGTCACCAATGCCACCAAGCCGTACGGTATCGGCCGAATCTTCGATAATCTCCCGGACGTGAGCTTCGCCACCCACGGGTTTCGCACCTTCGCTGACGACAATAATCGCAAACGATTTGCCCATGCGGTCGCGTTCTTTGATTTTATCCACGATTTTGTTAATATCGTAGGGAATTTCCGGAATCAAAATCACGTCGGCGCTCCCAGCTATGCCCCCTTCGAGGGCAAGCCATCCGGTGTTTCGCCCCATCACTTCAACCACCATCACGCGATCATGAGAATACGCCGTGGTGTGTATTTTGTCAAGCGCATCGGTGATGGTTTCCAAACTTGTGTTGTAGCCGAACGTGACGTCGGTTGCAGGGAGGTCGTTGTCGATGGTCTTGGGCACGCCGATGACCGGGATGTTTTTGCGATGAAAGTCGCGAGCGCTGGTGAGCGTGCCGTCGCCGCCGACGACAATTAACGCGTCAACGCCCTCTTTTTTCATGTTGGCAACGGCAACGTCACTCATGTCTTTATAAACAGTTTCACCCTTGTCTTGTTTGACCGGATAATTGAACAAGTTATCCTTGTTCGACGCTTTTAAGATGGTGCCACCTTCGTGCATGATGCCGGATACCGCCTTGAGGTCGAGTACCTGAAAATCGTTGTGATACAAGCCGAAATACCCTCGTCGGTAGCCGATGACATCAAGGCCGTAGGTGTTTATGGCCGTTTTGGTGATGCCGTTGATGACAGCGTTTAACCCGCTGCAATCTCCCCCTCCGGTGATGATGCCGATTTTTTTTATGGTTTTCATGCGCCCCAACTCCTTTTCGTACACCCATTATACTCTGAAACACGGCCACAAACAATACCAACGCCCATGTTGAAAACGCTTTAGTCTTCATTATTTACAAGTAAGACACTAGGGAAACCGACGGTTCTTTGGTATAATATGCTCGAGGTGAAACGCATGATAACCATGAAAGACATCATCCGTGAAGGGCACCCAACCTTACGGAAAAAAGCACCGTCGGTCACGCTTCCTCTGTCGGACGAGGACAGGGCCACCATGCGCGCCATGCGACAATTTCTCATTGATTCGCAAGATCCTGAAAAAGCCGAAACCTATGCCCTGCGTCCTGGTGTCGGCCTTGCCGCACCACAGATTAACGTGTCGAAACGAATGATTGCCATCCACACCGAAGACGAATCCTTTGAAACCCTGCATGATTATTGCCTGATTAATCCTCGCATCGTACGCCACAGTCTTGCCACCATCTACATGCCCGGAGGCGAAGGTTGCTTATCGGTTGATCGTGAGGTCGAAGGCCTTGTTCCACGACACCAACACGTGACGATTCAGACGCAACGCATGAATCCCGACACCGGTGTCGTCACCGACGAAACCATTAAACTTCGCGGGTTTTTAAGCATCGTCATTCAGCACGAAATCGATCACCTCGACGGCATCATGTTCACCGATAAAACCGTGGCATCGCTACCTGAGGCCATGCCTGTGCAATTTAAGCAGCTTGAGGAAGGCTCGAGCGATGACACAAACCAAAATCCTAAGGAGGATCCACCAGCATGAAACTATTTATCGACACCGCCAACGTCGAACACATCCGTGAAATTGCGTCGCTTGGCATCTTAAGCGGCGTCACCACCAACCCGACCTTAATTGCCAAGGAAGGCCGAAACTTCGAAGAGGTTCTAAACGAAATCACCGACATTGTCGATGGCCCCATCAGCGGTGAAGTCATCAGCTTAGACGCTGATAAGATGATTGAAGAAGGACGCCAAATCGCCAGCATGCATCCTAACATGGTCGTGAAGATTCCCATGACCGACGAAGGGTTAAAAGCCGTTCGAACGCTTTCTCGTGAAAACATTAAGACCAACGTCACGCTCATTTTTAGCGTTAACCAAGCGTTGTTTGCGGCGTTAGCCGGCGCAACGTTTGTCAGTCCATTCATCGGCCGCTTAGACGACACTTTAGCCGATGGCATCACCATCATCGAGCAAATCCGTGACATATTCGACATGTATGGTTTGGACACTGAAATCATTAGCGCATCCATCCGTACCCCCCAACACCTTCGTGATTCAGCCTTAGCCGGAGCGCATATCGCCACCGTACCCTATGATGTCTTTAAAAAGTCGCTTAAACACCCCTTGACCGACAACGGCATCCAGGCGTTCCTCGCCGACTGGGATAAGGCGTTTGGCAAACAATAACCATTGACGCGTGCCGATTCGGTGCGCGTTGTTTCCATGCAAAAGGCGGAAGACTTAAGTCTTCCGCCTATTTTGTGATATCAGGGATGGGGATACATTTCACCCAGCATGAGCGCCAACACAATGTAGGCGATGCTGATGATGAAGGAACTGATACCAAATATGCCGACGCCGCCGTCTCGTCGCTTTTTCTCCTGAAACTCGTAGTAATCGCTATACTTTTGGCGATAACGAGGGATAATCGAGCGAATCGCAAAGCCCATGCTAATCAGGGCTCGGTTGGCATCCGTCATCATGATGAGGCTAATAAAGAACATCGGGATGCCGACATAGGCTAGCGCGTTTGATACATAGTATCCATACGTTTTTTCAGTGTTAAAAACATCAGCAAAGTCAAGGATGCTTCGTCCCTGCTGAAACACCAAGATGATCAGTACGATGCCAAAACTGACCACCAACGTGATGAAAAAACGTTTCACTACGATTTCAGCTCTTTTTTATACGCCTTTATTTCGGCATCGTTTCCGTAAACATAATGATCTTTTTTAATTTCATGCAAGGTCGGCTTATCCTCGCTATAATCGTGCATGTTAGGATCGTACTTAATGCGTTGACGTGTCTTCTCATGATTCGGGTCAGGCATCGGAACGGCTGACAGCAGCGAACGCGTGTACGGGTGTAACGGGTTCTTAAACAGTTCGTTCTTGTCTGCAATTTCAACCAATTTACCATAATACATGACGCCAATACGATCGCTAAAGTATTTGACGACCGACAAGTCATGAGCGATGAACATGATGGTGATGCCCAGTTCTTCTCTGAGATCGTTGAGCAGGTTGATGACCTGTGCCTGAATGGAGACATCTAACGCGCTGATTGGCTCATCGGCGATGATAAACTCTGGGCTGACAATCAAGGCCCGCGCAATCCCGATCCGTTGACGTTGTCCACCGCTGAACTCATGCGGGTAACGGCTGGCGTGTTCCGGTAATAGCCCAACGGTTTCAAGCACCTTATTCACCTTTTTGAGGATGACTTTGCCGGATCGTTCGCCAGCGATGCGTAACCCTTCGGCGATGATTTCTTTAACCGTCATCCGCGGATTCAAGCTGGCAATCGGATCTTGAAAAATCATCTGCATGTTTTTCATGAGTTCGGTGTCAGCGTTGGCGGTTACCTTTTTACGAATCCGAATTTCTTTGGCGTATTTTTTGATTTCTTCGTCTTTTTCTTTGTTGATGGCGTCGATGTCTTTTTGATGTTTCGCTTTGACTTCGTCAATCATCTTTTTCTCTTTGGCTTTTTGCTCCGGCGTTTTTTGCACGTCGGCAGCCTTGACACGTGCCACTTCTTTTTCGTACGATACCAAAGCTTTTTCTAAGACCTTCTCTGCTTTTTCGAGGTTCTCTGAAAAATCGTTTTCCAGTTTGGGAATCAATGCGCCTCGTCCGGTAATCATGTATTCACGGCGCATCTTGCGATAATCGCGTTTCAGTGATTTAATCTTCAGTTTGGCTGCGACGATGGCTTGCTTGCCGCGTGCTTCGCCGGTGATTTCACTGATTTCATCTTGAATTTTTGTTTGAATGGTCTTAATGTCTGCCGCGGTGCGCTTACGCGTGGCGCGTATGGCTTCTTTTAGGCTTAACACGCCGGCAGAAATGCGTTTTCCCATGAAGAAAACTTCGCCATCGGTTGGGTCGTAGAGCTTAATGATGGTCCGTCCGGTGGTGGTTTTGCCACAACCTGACTCTCCCACGAGGCTGAAGACCTCACCTGGGTAAATGTCAAAGCTGACATCGTCAATGGCCTTGACAACTAACTTGGCTCGTCCAACACCGCTTTTGAAGTATTGTTTGAGGTTTCTAACGCTTAGGAGCGGTTGAGTTTCCTTGGCCATTAGTTGTTCACCTCTTTCGTGCCTTCATCTGCGGTCATGCGTTCGATACGGTGTTTCACGACATCGGGCATGTCCACTTTAGGCGCTTTTTCGTGCAACAACCACGTGGCAGCATAATGATGGTCGTTGACTTTAAAGAACGGTGGTTCTTTTTCGAAGTCAATCTTCATCGCGTATGGATTTCGGTCTGCAAAGGCGTCCCCTTTAGGTGGATAGAGCATGTTTGGTGGGGTACCGGGGATCGCGAACAAACGTTCGGTTGATTCTAAGTCCGGCATCGAGGAAAGCAAAGCCCACGTGTATGGATGCTGCGGGTTATAGAAAACGTCATCAGCCGTACCGATTTCAACGATTTTCCCTGCGTACATGACGGCGACACGATCGGCCATGTTGGCCACCACGCCAAGGTCATGGGTGATGAAGATAACTGATAAACTTCGTTCTTCTTTAAGTCGTTTAATGAGATCGAGAATTTGCGATTGAATTGTCACGTCGAGTGCCGTGGTCGGCTCATCACAGATCAACAAATCCGGATTCGCTGTCAGCGCGATGGCGATAACGATACGTTGGCGCATGCCGCCTGAAAACTGGAACGGATATTGCTTGAGGCGTTTTTTGGGTTCGGGAATGCCGACTTCATCCATAACTTCCAGGGCGCGCTCGGTTGCCTCTTTGCGGGTCACGTGTTTGACGCGGCGCAACATTTCACGCTCATGCATGATTTCTTTGTGGATGGCGCGACGTTCTTTCAGCGTCATGCCAGTTTTTACTTGGGTTTTAATTTCAGCGATGCGCTCTTTACCTGCTGCTTTCGCTTTTTTGATATCCTCTTTTAACCCGCGTTTGACTGCCGGCATGGTGGCTGCCTTGAGTTTGCCTTTCAACTCGGCCAATGTTTTTTTGAGTTCCGCTTTTTCTTTCTCGATTTTTGCTTTGTTGGTGTCAATTTCGTTTTGTGGCGGACGTTTCACGACGAGTTTCTTCTTGATTTTCGCGATTTTCTCGTGCGCTTCTTCTTTCGCCTCGCGCCACACTTTGTCTACGTCAGCTTTCGCTTCCTTCTTGCCTTCCTTTAACGCCTCACGAGCTTCACTTAGTTTCGTGTGCAGCTTTTTCATGTTCTCTTGGTATTTGGCCTTGGTGTCGCGGATTTCATCGGTGTGGTCAACATCTTTCTTCTTCGATGAAATTTCCTTAAACGCTGCTTTGCGTTCGTCACGTTGTTTGATGACTGAGGCAAGTTCGACTTCATAATCTTCTTTATACTCGGCCGTTTTCTTGTCAAAATCGGCCTTCTGTTTTGGGTCTTTTTTGTCGAGTGCTTCTTTGAGTTGACGGACTTTTTCCAGATAGACGCTTTTGGCGTTGATTCGCGCTGTTGCTAAACGGTTTATTTCTTTTTCATATTCTAACCGTTCAATCTTCAAGGTCTCTGGATCAATGCCCTTTTTCAACGTGCTAAGGTCTTTACGAAATTGCTTCTTCGTTTTCTTAATCTCGACTTTTGTGTTGATGACATCCATGCGTTTGCGATGGACGAGGTTTTTGTAACGGTTTTTTAACCGCTTGCCATTGATCAGCATGCCTTCGGTAATCTGCTTGCCGATCTTCATGATTGGGTTCAAACTGGACATAGGATCTTGGAATATCATGCCGATTTTATCCCCGCGGATACGATGGAAATCTTCTTCATGAATTTTCGTCAAATCCTGGCCTTCATAGATGATTTGCCCTTTGTCAATGATGCCGTTGCCGGCAAGAATGCCCATGATGGCGCGGCTTGTGACTGATTTACCGCTTCCTGATTCGCCGACGATAGCTAAAGTTTCACCTTCGGTGAGGTCGAAACTGACGCCTCGGACAGCTCGCACGAGCCCTTGGGTCGTCCGGAAGGAAATGGTTAAGTCTTCTACTCTAAGTTTAACGTTGTCTGCCATGTTATTCTGACCCCCTCAATGACGGATTGAATGCATCCCGCAAGGCATTACCAAACAGGTTAAACGTGATCATCAGAATGGAAATGATGATGGCGGGGAATACCGTGAGGTATGGGCGGTTAAGCATCGCGGCTTGACCATCGGCCAAGAGCACACCAATGGAAACTCCGGAGAGCTCAATGGGTCCGATGCTGAAGGACTGACCGTGTCCAATACCGAAGCCAAGGAACGATAATGAAGCTTCGGTGAAAATGACCATGGGAACGCTCAGGATGCTGGCGGTGATGATGGTGCCGATGCCGTTGGGCAAAATGTGACGGAAAATGAGTCGTGAATCTTTTGCGCCCAAGGTACGGGATGCCAACACGTATTCTCGGCCTTTGTATCGGTAGAATTGGGTCCGGGTGACCCCGGCAATGCCAACCCAACCCGACACAATCAAAATTAAAATCAAGGTGAGTGCTCCCGGCCCGATGAGGGCCATGAAAATGCTCAAGGTAACCAGCCATGGAATCCGTGAGATAAGCTCAGCAAAACGTTCCATCGCAAGGTCGACTTTACCACCGTAGTAACCGGAGATTGAGCCGTAGATGATGCCGATGGTAATGTTCACCAACGAGGCGATGAGTCCAAGCATGAGTGAGGTTCTCAAACCGAACCATGTCAACGCAAACATGTCTTGGCCTTGGCTGTTGGTGCCAAAGTAGAAAAACGGATACGTGTCATAGCCCAGTTCAACTGCATAGTTGATGTATAGGCGGTAACTGAATGTGTCGACTCCGCCAGGACCTGGCACCGAACTGGTGCGGCTATCAACGCGTGAGAAAATACAGGGGCGATCCGGGTCCGGAGATTCGAATCCCCAGGCATTAGGATCGTCTTCAATGAAGGGATGATCAGTGATTTCACAGCGATCGCCGTACTCATCAAGTAAGGCTTCATACTCAAAACGGCCCATGGTTCTCGCTTGTTCATCGAACGCGGCCCCGTATGAGTCATAACGGAATGATGCGGTGTGACGCGTCGCATTGGTGCGTGATTTATAGCCTGTTGTCTCACCAGAGGCGCGACTAAAGCGTGCTAACGACCACCCGCTCACTTCATAAATCGGGTCGCCAAACAACGGTTGAATCGCGATGGATTCAATCGTGATTTCAATGTCGTCGCTTTCAGAACGAAGCGCGAAACGAAGCGGCGAACTGAAAGGACTCGTGTGATCTAAGCCGCCGTAAACAGAAATCTCAGACGTGACGACGTCGGTGATTGACCCCACGGTTTGGAATGCATTGTACTGGTTGCGAACCATGACATCGATGGTGGTCCCTTCGGTCATTTCAAGAAGTTCAAACACAGCTTTTGGATCTGCGAAAGCGCCGTCAAACGCGATAGCATCGAGGCTCTCCATGGTGACGCTGTAATATAAGGAGTCCACGGTTGTGCTCATAGCCACATCATCGTTATCTTGGTCGTTAAAAAGCATCTCAAAGTTTTCATGGACTGTCTCATCACGGGATGACATGGTGATTTTAATCTGGGTATCGAAAGGATCATCGACGCTGTCCATGATGGCAAAGAAATCGACAAGGTGTTCGCCAGCGGGAACATCAACTGAACGGCTTTCATAAAGGGTCTGAAGGTTGGTGTAGGTGGCGCCACCGTCAAAGCTAACCATGACACTGATGCTGCGAATGCCTGCGTTAATCGGCACATTGAAAGTCAGCGTCGGTGTTTTATCCGGGTCGAGTGTTAATGTGTCGTCAGTCAATAACGTGATGACGCGGTGATTGCCTTCGTAACCGAAGATAACTTCACCGCCGTAACAGTTGCTGTCTCGAATGGTGTAACCGAAACATGGTTCGATTTCATTTGTTAACGTATCCATGTAAATATAGTCTTCATTATATGTCATGAAATCACGACGAAATTGTTCGGGAAGGTAATCTGGTACGGTTGAGTAGGGAAGCCCGATGCCTGTCTCGGGATCGATGGTATCGCGATCCACGCGTACCTCGGTGACAGCGCGACTTCCATCCATGATGCCCCAGCGCTCAACAATCGGCCAACGTGGTCCGAGGTTTTGCAACTCTGGTTGGATACCCTCGTATGACTTCGTGGTTAAGATTGGCACAAAGATGGCCATCATAATCATCGTAAACAGAATGAGTGAAGCAACCACGTTCGTGCGGTTGCGCGCAAAGCGCGACATGGCATCACGAAAATAACCAACGGGTTTGGTCTCAAATTTCTTGTCAAAAATTCGTTCGTCTTTATCAACCATTGAAAAATCTTCGGTTGATAGGCTCTCTAATTCTTCTTTTCGATAGGTTCCAGCCATTATTTTCTTGCCCCCATTCTGATTCTTGGGTCAACGACGCCGTAGGACAAGTCAACGAGGAGAACCGCAAACAAGCCAATGATCGTGTAAAACGCCGTGATTCCCAAAATCAAGTCGTAGTCTAGGTTATTCGGTTCAATGGCACGAATGAAGATTTGGCCCGTTCCGGGAATGCTATAAATCTGTTCGATAATGACCGAACCGCTAAGCAAACCGACAAACGACGCAATAACCGATGGAATAAGTGGCACCATGGAGTTCCGCATCGCATGACGAATGACAGACTGGCGGTAGTTTAGCCCCTTGGTGCGTGCCAACAGGAGAAATTCCGATGTCAACACTTCGGTCAGTTCGGCGCGCGTGAGTCGTGTCAGACCGGCAATGGAGGGGAAGGAAAGGCCCAGCACCGGTAACACAAGCGACGTGTATTGTATCGCGCCGGTAACACGTCCCGGCGGCCATCGTCGAGGCAACCAACCTAACTGGTAACCAAATACCAGCACAAGCAGCAACATCACAACGAAGCTCGGGACTGAAATGAAAATCATAACCGCAATCGAGATCACGTTATCCGTGACGGTGTTCTTCTTCAATGCAGCCCATATTCCTAGCGTAAAACCAATGGGAATATAGAAGAAGAGTGCCACGAGATTGAGGCGCATCGTGATTGGGATTCGTTCGGTCAATACTTGGAACACGGGTCGGTTGGCGGCCACCCGCGTTGAATAGCCCCAGTTCCAGTCGGTGACAATGTTTCCTACCCAAAGAAAATACTGTGTGCCGATGGGCACGGGTTCATAGACCCGGTATTGAGTTTGGCGTTGACCGTGATCATCAATGTAATCTTCACGCAAGTATAGGCCTTGTGGATGCCGGTCGTAGGTGTCCTCTCGGAGCGCGCGCACGATATCTGGGTCGCGGATGACGCGTTCAGTATAGAACCCATCATACACCTGTTGTTGATACCACATGTTGCGTTCCTCAGCGGTCGGGGGAGGGAAGGCGGGGGCGCTTTTGAGGATCAAGAAGTTCATTGATAATATGGCCACCATCATAATCATGATCCAAATTATCCGAATTAATGTGTACCTTAGCATAGGATCGCCTACTTTCTAAGTATTGAAGAGGTTCAATAAGTATACCATAAACTTTTTTACGAACAAATCACTGGCGCAATAACGCACAACCAACGCATGGCGTCGAACGGTAAAAACAACCCAACCCGCGCCGATATAAAAGCACTGTCGTTCCCGTGATATTCGTGCTCACAAGAACGTGTGGTTGATTTCTTTATACCGCACGCTTACCGAAGCGGCGAAGTTCACCACCATTGCGTCCGATTCGTTACGTAAAACCGTGATTGTCATCGTTAAGGAGGGGAAACCCTCATAATACACATTATGCAAACCACCTATGCTCAATGCAAAGATGGTTTGCATAGCTTGATTTAGTAACCTATTTAGTTAAGAGTTAAAAATAAGGTGGAAGGAATAACCGCGAGGGTTATTCCTTCGCACACTGCGGTTCTAATAAAACGGTGAAAACTTAGTCTAGAACTTCCCAACCATCTTCAACGGTAACGGTTCCTACCATTCCAAGTTGGATGGCGTTGAATGACCAGAGTTGTTCTTCCATCTGTTCAGTGACGGGGTTGTAAACTTCTACAAGAATGTTTGGTGTAGATGTGTCAATACCCCAGTTAAGTGTGAATCCACCGCGGTTGTCATCGGCGAAGACGTCCATAAACGACGCAGCGTTTAGGGTTGAACCAGAGATACCGCCGATTGAGAGGTCAAAGCGACCTGTCATCATCCAGTCGAAGTAGATACCCGGGAAGTCTTTTGCTTCTGGACGTATAACGACTCTAATCGGGTCTTCTCCCTCTACATTATAAACGAATGTGCTTTCGAAGAACAGTTTAATGAGTCCTCCAAAGGTTGCTTGTGCTACACTTCCGCTAAAGATGAGCAGATCCATTTCGATGACGTCGCCGTAGTTATAGTATCCACGCTCAACCATGTCTGAAATGGCTGATTCCCAATAAAGTGTTGCAGCATCAGGCGCGTAGCCATGCGTGTCCCAACCAAGGTCGGCACCGACAACTTCCGGCAGTCCTTGTGGGCTGTCACGGAAAGCAAGATCCGTGTTCGCCGGGTCGACGAGGTATTGTTGAGTGTAGAGGAACTGTTGCGGTGTCGCTACGATAGAGTCCGCGAGTTGCTCACGGTCAATCGCAAAGTACATCGCCTTACGGAAATCCGGGTGTCCAAGAATCGGCTCAGGCGTGTAGTTGCTGTCTGGGAACATTTGATCTTGACGATACTGCGTTTGCAGCATGTTGATCATAATACGGAATGTGGTTGCGCCAGGCACGAAGAATGCGTCTTCAACGTGGTTGCGCACTTCAGCAGCCGGTACACCGATGCTGTCGAAGTCACCGTTCAAGAATGCTTGGAATGCCACTTCGGCCGAAGCAATGATTTGATATTGAATGCCGGTGATGTTGTAACGATCCGGGCTGTGGAATTCGGGGTTCTCAATCAAATCGATGGTGCTGTCTGCTTCATAGTACTCGAGGTAGAAGGGTCCATGATACGCTGTGGTTTCAGGTGAAACACCGTAAGCCAAGTCGTCATCTGCAAGCAAATCGAAGAGTCCGATGTGGATTGGTGTCATAACCCATGAAGATAACCAGTAGCTGACGGTCCATTCGTCAATCGGTTGCACGAACGTGAACTCAAGCGTTGTATCATCAAGAGCTTTGAGTCCGACGTCTGCCCAGGCAGCGTCGCCATCGCGGTATGCACGAGCGTTCAAGATTTCTTGCGGTGCAGTCATGAAGTCGCCGCCACCAGCAAGCGCACGGAACCAACCTTGGTCGATCGCTAGCTTATAGGTGTCGATAAAGTCTTGTGCAACGATGTCGTCTTGGTCAGCCAATGCAGGGTAATTAGTAAGTGTGTCATCGTGGAAGAACCATTTTAATCCTTCTCTCAAAGGCACTTCCCACACGTCAGATATGACGGCTCCAGAAGGCAAGATTGTAGGGTCTTGAGGTTGCGGGAAGTCGCTTGCCATTGAAGGAAGCAGTTCCCAGCTTTCGCCTTCAGCGTCAATGGTGAAGTAATACATGTTGTCTAAGAAGAAGCCAATGACATCGGCGCTTGTTGCGTCACGATAAATCCACTGGTGTAGCGTCGCCGGGTTTTGTCCGAGACGCATACGGAACGTAAACTCATCTGGGTTACCGGGTACTTCACCGGCCATCTCAACGGTTGAGTCGTCCGCAGTCAGTGTGCCAAGTGTCGCGGCCCATCCCATGACGGGAATCCATTCGTCCACAGGAAGATCAACGCGGTCTGAATACATGACGTATCCTGAGTTCGAGAAGACAGGAATACCACCATACATGGTTTCAAGCAGGTAGCTTTCCATGGCAGCAAACAGTTCGTGACGTGTTTCAGTCTCTGCAAACATGAATGAGTAGGTGCCGGTCGGGAACTTGTCGAGATGCTCATCGCCTTCGACAATTACCTGGCGTGTTTCGGTGTATGTGTCATCACCGATCTCCAGAGTATAAACGACGTCATACGTTCCTTCACGATATTGGTCGAGGTCATCGGTGTCATACTCCACAAGATGCGTGAAGTCGGCGCCGTCAACCGTTACCGTCACACCATACATCGGGTCAAATGGGAATACCATCGGGCCAAACGGTTCGACCGTGGCGGTATCCATTCCGCCCCATTGCACGTCTGCGGTCACTTCAGGTGTTGTTTCATCCGGTGTCGTTTCATCCGGTGT
>SLOP01000014.1 GCA_007132465.1 Candidatus Izemoplasma sp. | reverse complement strand
GAACTAAGGAGGAATGACCATGAACAAAGGCAACGTCGTGCAAGTGATGGGACCGGTCGTCGACGTGCGTTTTGACGACGAGCTCCCAGAGATCAACCACGCCCTTACCATCAACAACGAACACGACAAAAACCGCGTCGTCGACATCAATTTGACGCTTGAAGTCTCGCTACACCTTGGCGATCGTATCGTCCGCACCATCGCCATGGATTCGACCGATGGCTTGACTCGTGGCATGGACGTCATCGATACCGGCAGCCCGATCAGCGTGCCCGTTGGCGAGGCGACACTTGGACGCATCTTTAACGTCCTTGGTGACGTGATCGATGAACGCGAGCCGGTTCACGGCAACGTCAAGCGCATGCCCATTCACCGAGAAGCACCGAAACTCGAAGACATCAGCAGTGAAACGGAAATACTCGAAACCGGCATCAAAGTTGTCGATTTGCTTGCGCCTTATGTCAAAGGCGGTAAAATCGGGCTCTTTGGTGGCGCCGGCGTCGGAAAAACCGTGCTTATACAAGAACTGATTCACAACATCGCTCAAGAACACGGCGGCATCAGCGTGTTTGCCGGCGTTGGCGAACGGACGCGGGAAGGGAATGACCTTTACTACGAAATGACCGATTCAGGGGTCATTAAAAAGACTGCCATGGTGTTTGGACAAATGAACGAACCGCCGGGTGCCCGCATGCGCGTGGGCCTCACCGGACTGACCATGGCCGAACACTTCCGCGATGAAGAGAAGCAAGACGTCCTCTTTTTCATCGACAACATTTTCCGCTTTACCCAAGCGGGAAGCGAAGTCTCGGCATTGCTTGGACGTATGCCCTCAGCCGTCGGCTACCAGCCGACCTTGGCGACTGAAATGGGGAAACTTCAAGAACGCATCACGTCGACCAAAGAAGGATCAATCACCTCGATTCAAGCCGTGTATGTGCCAGCCGATGACTACACCGACCCAGCCCCTGCCACCACCTTCACGCACCTTGATGCCACCACCAACCTGAGCCGTAAAATCAGTGAAGAAGGCATCTACCCCGCCGTTGATCCACTGGCGTCGACGTCGCGGGCCTTGGAACCGGAAGTTGTGGGTCGCGAACACTATGACACGGCCCGCGAAGTCCAACGCACCATTCAACGATACAATGAACTGCTTGACATCATTGCCATCCTCGGCATGGACGAGCTGAGTGAAGAGGACAAACTCGTCGTGCATCGTGCCCGTCGATTACGGCTTTTCCTCTCACAAAATTTCCACGTCGCCGAACAGTTTACTGGCCAAAAGGGATCTTACGTGCCCATCGATGATACCATCCGGGGATTTAAAGGCATTTTGGACGGCAAATACGACGACATTCCCGAAGATGCTTTCCGCCTTGTCGGCAGCATCGATGCGGTGCTTGAAAAAGCCAAAACATTGGAGTGATTCCGATGAAACTGACCGTCATCAGCCCTGATGGGGTGCTTTATAACGACGATGTCGATTATGTCGTTGTCAGTTCCAAAAACCACGGCGAGTTCGCCATCATGAAAAACCACGCCCCAATCATCTCGACCGTCGATGT
Source organism: Candidatus Izemoplasma sp. (assembly GCA_007132465.1). GTDB lineage: Bacteria > Bacillota_I > Bacilli_A > Izemoplasmatales > Izemoplasmataceae > SLQR01. The sequence continues at coordinate 14,280 of SLOP01000014.1, read as the reverse complement.
CGGGTATTTGAAAATGGTGCGCGAAGGCAAGCCGATGTTTACCGTCATCATCAACGGCACCATCGAGCAACAGGACAACTACATCACCGTCATCGCCCAAGAAGCGAACGTCGGGCTTGATAAAGATGATGCCATGGATCACCTCAACGAAGTCAGGCAAGAGCGTATTGAAGCCAATCGACAACGCACCATGGACTTTCTCAAAGCAGAAAAGGAACTCAAAAAAGCCATCAAAGAAGCGCAAGCATCGAAGCGCTGAACCGACCTTTTTACAGTGTGTAATCATTGCGAAAAAAAGCCCATATGGTATACTGTTTATGAGAACATATCTTAAGGAGGAATAAATCATATGAACACGAAACAACAAGCACTAATGAACCAATATGTCGCAGATTTAGCCGTGTTAAACGTTAAGTTCCACAACCTACATTGGAACGTGGTCGGTGAGCGTTTCGTTCCCGTACACGTCTACCTTGAAGAACAGTACGACGACTTCTTCGAAAAATACGATGAAGTGGCAGAACGTCTGAAAATGCTCGGTGAGTTCGCCCCCGCATCAATGAGCGAATACTTGAAACTGACCAGCGTCGAAGAGCTTGAAAACCGCGATTACCCTATTGCGGACGTTTACAAAATTGTCCAAGCGGAGTTCAACAACCTAAAAGCCCTCGTCACAGACATCCGTAACCTTGCGGATGAGGCAGGCGACTTCGTGACCGTCGGTTTGATGGAAGATCACGTGGCCGATTTCGATAAGCAACTCTGGTTCATCGCACAATCGCTTAAGTAAACCACTGAAAAGCGCTTCGGCGCTTTTTTTCTATTCTAAGAACGAATGCCTTGCGCTCAATCACCGGCTAGGCTATCCTAAGAGAGGGTGATGACGATGAAGATAACCGCAACGACCATCCTTGAGACCACGACCTCCACAAACACCTATGTAAAGACCCACCTCGACACCATGGTGCCAGGCACCCTCGTGCGCGCCATAGCGCAGACAGACGGAAAAGGACGCCGGGGCACGACGTGGCATGCTAAACCGGGAAAAAACCTCACATTCAGCTTTCTTTTGGAAGGTGATATCGCCGCCTCGCGACGTGTCCTCATGGCTAGCGTCCTGGCCGTGGTGGATGCCCTTGATGGCATCGGCGTTTGCGCGTCTGTCAAACTTCCTAACGATGTGTACATCGATCACCACAAAGTGGCGGGTATTCTGCTTGAGACGACCGTGCAACGCGGGAAGGCGTTTATTGTGTGTGGTGTGGGCATCAACGTCAATGAGTTGGCGCCCGATCGATATGACCCCATCGCGTCGTCGCTTGCGGTTAAGACGAAAAAAACCCATGCGCTCGGTGTGTTGTTACAAGCATTCACGCGTGCGTTTAACGACCAGATTAACGAAACGACGTTATTTCAGGCTTTCAAAACCATTACGCTTCGCCGCCAGCACGTCGTCATGCACCATCAAAACCATTACCGTCTTATTGATTTTACGCCGGATTTTACTTGCCAGATCGAGACGAATGGTGACACCAAGCACGTGCCTTGCGAACGGTTGACTTTTACCCTAAAGTAGAAATATTATAAATTAAAAAAGCGGCTAAACGCGGGCAAAGATAGCACACGAACTAAATAAGTGTTTCGCGACAATACAATCTTAAGGATAGAATATAGAGGTCTTTATAAAGCGCTTTAGGCGCTTTATTTAATGGCTGAGAACAGGGCAAAACATATGACCACGAAAACATATATCTAAAAAATCATATCGTATACGAACAAAAAGAGTGGCACCCAGATGTTTTGAACATCAAAATAGATTGACTTTCAATAACAGGCGCTTTATAATGGCAACCAAAGGAGGTTAGGTTATGTTTGAGAAAGTTAGAACCATCATCGCCACTGAACTCGGCGTCGAAGAAAGCCAAGTGACCGAAACCGCGGACATCGTCGATGACCTGGGCGCGGACTCACTCGATGTCGTTGAATTAATCATGGAACTAGAAGAAGTTTTCGGCATCTCCGTTGACGATTCTGAGGCACAAAAAATGAGGACTGTCGGCGACGTGCTTGCATACATTAAAAAAGCGACGTAACGGTTTTCGTGCGCGAAAACCGTTCCGTTTTGTTTTCTGGAGGTAATCATGAACAACCGTGAACTAAAAACCATTATAAAGATGTTCGAATCTTCCTCGCTCTCAAAAATTCGTTTGGAGCGCGAGGATGTGACGATAGAACTCGAAAAACCCACGCCTGAACCAACCGTTCACCATGTATCCTCACCTCCAAACGTTAGTCAGACCGCTGCAAACACGGCATCAAAATCAACGTCGGATGGTGCGCAGGGAACCCCAGTTAAAGCGCCCTTGGTGGGCACCTTTTACGAAGCTTCTGGACCTGATCAACCGCCGTTCGTCCGTGAGGGTAAACGGATTGCTAAAGGTGAGACGCTGTGCATCATTGAAGCGATGAAAGTCATGAATGAAATTCCCGCGCCCAAAGACGGTGTGGTGAAGAAAATCCACGTGGCTAACGGTGAAATGGTGATGTACGATCAAACCATTTTGGAGATGGAATAATGTTGCAGCGCGTGCTTATTGCCAATCGCGGTGAGATTGCCGTGCGCATCATTCGTGCGTGCAAGCAGTTGGAAATTGAAACCGTTGCCGTCTACAGTTTAGCTGATCGCGACAGTTTGCATGTCCAGTTAGCCGACGAAGCGGTTTGCATTGGCGGGAACGCGGCAGCTGATTCTTACTTGAACAAAGAAAACATCATCAGCGCCGCGGTCAACACCGGAGCCGAAGCCATTCACCCGGGGTTCGGCTTTTTAAGCGAGAACCCAGCATTTGCGAAGCTATGCGAAGACGTCGGCATCGTCTTCATCGGTCCCACCGCTGAGGTGATTGAAAAAATGGGCGACAAAGCCATGGCGAAGCGCCTCATGCGCGAGGCCGGCGTGCCGGTGGTGCCAGGAAGCGAAGGCGAAGTTAGCCTTGCCGAAGGGCAACGCGTGATGAAGGAAATTGGTGTGCCGATCTTGATTAAAGCGAGCGCTGGAGGCGGCGGTCGTGGTATGCGTGTGGTGCGTGATGAAGCTGGATTCGAGAAAGCCTATTACGCCGCTAAACAAGAGGCAAAAGCGGCGTTCAGCCATGACGGTGTGTACATCGAAAAACTGATTGAAAACCCCAAACACGTTGAAGTTCAGATTCTTGCCGACCGCTACGGTAACGTGCTCCATCTTGGTGAACGGGATTGCAGCGTCCAACGGCGAAACCAAAAGATTATTGAAGAAGCACCAAGTCTGTTGCCGATGAAGGTTCGGGAAGCGATGTTTGTTGCGGCAATTAAAGCAGCTAAGCACGTAAACTACACGAACGCCGGCACCGTTGAGTTTGTCGTCAGCGGGGATGCGTTCTTCTTCATTGAAATGAACACCCGCATTCAAGTTGAGCACCCAGTGACCGAGATGGTCACCGGCATCGACATCGTGCGTGAACAGCTGCTGATCGCCGGTGGACGAAAAATGAAGTTAAGCCAAAAGGCGATCCGTTCTTCTGGCCACGCCATTGAAGTACGCATCAACGCCGAAGACCCTCGCCACAGCTTCAGGCCCTCACCGGGGTTGATTGAGATGTTGCATGTGCCACAAGGCCTCGGCATTCGTTTCGATTCGATGATCTATACCGACTACGAGATTCCACCGTTTTACGATTCGATGATTGGCAAAGTCATCGTGCACGGCTTCAGCCGCCTCGATGCGATTCGGAAAATGCGGGCGACGCTCGAAGAACTTGTCATCGAAGGCGTGGAAACCAACCAAGCGTTTTTGCAGATGATCTTGATGCATCCGGATTACGTCAAAGGCAATGTGAACACGGGCTTTGTGCTCGAACACTTGAAGGGACTGCTTGCCTATGAAGCGTGATGTGTTGAAGCGAAGCCTTGAGCGGAAAAAAGCGTTTCGGAAACACGTTGTCGGATACCGCAAAAAACCTTTAAGCCAAAGCAAAAGCCCCGACGTTCCTGAAGGGCTCTATGAAAAATGTCAATCCTGCGGGAAAACGCTACAGGAAAAAGCCATCGTCCAAAACTTGTTTGTTTGCCCGCATTGCGAAAACCATTTCCGAATTCGCGCCATCGATCGCATATCGATGACGGTTGATGCGCACACATTCGTGGAGAAAGGCTTCGGCTACATTACCCTGAACCCACTGTTTCAAGACGGGTATGACCAAAAAGTCCAACAATACAAAGACAAAACCCGCATGGACGAAGCCTATATTTATGGGTATGCGGAAATAAAATCCGAGCCCTGCGTCGTCGGTGTCATGGATAGCCATTTCATGATGGGCAGCATGGGCAGTGTGGTCGGTGAAAAAGTGGCTAAAAGTGCCGAATACGCCCTGTACAAAAAATTGCCCTTGATCATCTTTACCGCATCGGGAGGCGCTCGGATGCAAGAGGGTATCTACAGCCTCATGCAGATGGCTAAAACATCCGGGGCGATTCGGAAAATGCACCGTCAAGGGCTGCTATACATCAGCGTCATGACCCACCCGACCACGGGTGGGGTGACGGCATCGTTTGCCTCTCTCGGCGACATCATTTTAGCCGAACCCAACGCATTGATTGGGTTTGCCGGTCCACGCGTCATTGAACAAACCATCAAAGAAAAACTTCCCGACGGCTTCCAACGCGCCGAGTTCTTACTGGACAAAGGCATGGTTGATAAAGTGGTGCATCGTCATGCGATGAAAGAGACGTTGCACACATTGCTGAAGCTCCATGCGCGTAGGGAGGTGTGATGATGGATATCTTACAAAAAGAAAAAAAACTGCAAAAACTTGAGGAAGAACTGACTCGACTTGACGATGAAAAAGCGATAGAAAACATCCAACGCACGATTCGCGACTACAAGGTGCAATCAATGTCATCGCTATCGGCGTGGGACCGCGTGCTGCTTGCACGCCATGCCAAACGGCCGACGGTTTTTGACTTCATTCATCACGTGTTTGACGATTTCATCGAACTCCACGGTGACCGTTTATACGGAGACGATAAGGCGCTGATTGCGGGAATCGCAACCTTAGAGGGCGTGCCCATCACCGTCATTGGACATCGCAAAGGAAAAACCACTGAAGACAACATTGAGGTCAACTTCGCGATGGCGCACCCCGAAGGGTACCGAAAAGCGATTCGCATGATGAAACAAGCGGAGAAGTTTAACCGCCCCATCGTCACCCTCATCGACACCCCCGGGGCCTACCCCGGCATCGGTGCTGAAGCTCGCGGGCAAGGGGAAGCCATCGCACGTAATCTCTATGAGATGAGCGATCTTGGCGTGCCTATCATCGCCATTGTCATTGGCGAAGGGGGCTCAGGTGGTGCGCTTGCGATTGGCATGGGCAACAAAGTTTACATGTTGGAAAACAGCATCTATTCCATCTTATCACCTGAAGGCTATGCCAGCATATTATGGAAAGACGCCAAGCGTTCTCAAGAAGCGGCTGAGGTAATGAAACTGACGAGTTACGACCTTGAAGAACTCGAGATTATCGACGGCATCATTCAAGAACCCCTCGGCGGCATTCACCATGATCCGAACATGGTCTATGAAACGATGCGCATTGTGCTGTTGCGTGATATTCGGTCCTATGAAAACAAAAACCAATACGACATCAAAACCGAACGGTATAGCAAATACCGAAACATCGGTTTCTTCCAACGCTTCAATTACGACAACCTGAAAGGGGTGGTGAAATGACCCGTTATAGCCAAATACTCGGAACCGGTTCATACGTCCCCAAACGGACCTTGACCAACGCCGAACTCGAAACCATGGTCGACACAACCGACGCGTGGATTCTAAGCCGCACCGGCATCGCATCAAGACAAATCGTCGTGGATGAGAACACCTCTGATTTAGCCTATCAAGCCGCAGAGAAAGCCATTGCGGATGCCGGTATAGAAAAATCAGCCATTGATTTGTTTATCGTCGCCACGGTGACACCCGACATGCCCTTCCCCGGCGTCAGCCAACTATTACAGCGTCGTCTCGGCTTAAACACCATCACCGCGTTTGATCTCAACGCGGCCTGCAGCGGATTTTTATACGCGTTAAATGTCGCCGACAAAATGATTCAAAGCGGTGCCTATCGCCTTGCGCTCATCGTTGGCGCTGAAACGCTGACCAAAATCACCGATTACAGCGATCGAAACACCTGCGTGCTTTTCGGTGACGCCGCCGGCGCCATGGTCATCGGACCGAGCGACACACCGATGATCAAAGATGTCGTGACCTACGCCAAAGGTGATCTTGAAGGCCATCTGACGATGGACGGCTACCCACTCAAACAACACTTTAAAACACCGGACCAAGATCGCCCGTTTTTACGGATGCAAGGGTCTGAGGTTTTCAAATTCGCCACCACGGCGCTGCCCAAGACGATTCGTACGTTGCTTAAACGCAACCGACTCGAACTCGATGATTTGGCTTTGATTGTTGCCCACCAAGCCAACCGGCGGATCATCGATAAAGCAGCCAGAACCCTTGATTATCCGATGGAAAAGATGTACCTTAATATTGACCGCTATGGCAACACATCGGCTGCCAGTGTCCCCTTAGCGATTGACGAGGCCATTAAAGAAGGGGCCCTCAAAAAAGGCGACACCTTCATTACCGTCGCCTTCGGCGCCGGGTTGACATGGGGCGGCGCGTTGATAACCTTATGATGTGGTGGGAGAAGGAGGACATGTCATGAAGATTGCCTTTGTGTACTCCGGCCAAGGCGCACAATACGCCGGGATGGGCAAGGATTTATACGACGCCTACGACCTTGTTAAAGACCGCCTAGACGAAGCGCAAACCATCATGGGGCAACCGCTGTTGCGGGCGATGTTTGAAGACCAAACCATGCTTGATCGAACAACCTATGCCCAACCCGCCATCTTTGCGCTTTCCACCGCGCTTCGTGATTTGTTGGCATCCCGTGGACTTCAAAGCGACGGTGCCGCTGGGCTTTCACTTGGTGAATACGCTGCGTTTTACGATACCGGCGTCTACGACATTGACACCGGCTTACGGACACTGATCCATCGTGCATTTTTCATGGAAGAAGCCCTTAAAGCCCATGAAGGCGGAATGATTGCACTCCGTGCTGAGGTCGCTCAAGCCCAAGCGCTCGCTAAGCGCGTGCCAGGGTTGCATGTCGCCAACGTGAACAGCCCCCAACAAACCGTGCTGGGAGGATCGCGAGAAGCCATCGATGAAGCCATTAAACATGCTCACCATTACGGCATTAACCGCGCCGTCCCACTGGCCACAGCCGGCGCCTTTCACACGCCGCTCATGGCTTCGGCGGGCAAAGCTTTTCAAGGTTATCTGCGGGGTGTGACGCTCTATCCACCGACCAAACCACTGTACCTGAACACCACCGGAAAACGACACGAGGGACAACTTGACGCCTTGATGGTCCGGCAACTGTCTGAACCGGTGCTTTTTGCGCCGATGATCGAGGCGATGATTGCCGATGGGTTCGATGTTTTTGTGGAGCTTGGTCCCGGCGGGGCACTTAAGAAATTAATCAAAAAAATTAACCGCGACGTCCGCGCTTACCATGTGGAAAGTTGCGACACGCTCGAGGCATTGATGAAGGAGTTGAACATTGATGGAATTTAATGGAAAAACCGTGCTCGTCACCGGGGGGTCTCGTGGCATTGGCAAGGCCGTTGCGCTCGCTTTCGGTCGCGAGGGCGCGAACGTGATTGTCAATTATCGGTCTCGCCACACCGACGCCGATCGCGTGGTTGAACAAATCAAAGCCGACGGCGGTAACGCCGTCGCCATCGCCGCTGATGTGAGCGATTACGCAGCATGTGAACATCTGGTGCAAGCGGCGGAGCAGGCCTTCGGTCACATAGACATACTCATCAACAACTCGGGCATCACGCGAGACCAGCTGTTCATACGCATGAAACCAGACGATTTCAACGACGTCATCGACGTCAACCTACGCGGCGCATTCAACATGGTTAAACACGTGGCGCGGGGCATGCTTAAAAGGCGCGAAGGGCGCATCATCATGATGGCCAGCGTCGTCGGTCTAATCGGTAACGTGGGGCAAGCGAACTACGCTGCCTCAAAAGCCGGTGTCATCGGCATGACAAAATCTCTGGCCAAAGAGTTCGGCAAAAAGCACGTCACCGTCAACGCCATCGCCCCAGGCTTCATCGACACAGACATGACCGCCGACCTTCCCGACACGGTTCGCGAAAGCTACATGAATCAAATCCCGCTTGGACGCCTAGGAACCGCCGAGGACGTTGCGCATGCAGTGCTGTTTTTAGCGCACCCCAACGCGGGCTATATCACCGGGCAAATCATCGGCGTAAATGGAGGAATGATTGGATGAAACGCAGAGTTGTGATCACGGGCATGGGCACGATAAACCCACTCGGAAACGATACCAACACGACGTGGCAAGCAGCCAAGGCCGGGAAAAACGGCATTGACACAATCACCCGCTTCGATACCAAGGACCTTGGTGTGTCGATTGCCGGCGAAGTGAAGAACGTCGACATGCTTGAGCGTTTCGGTAAAAAACAGATGCGACGCATGGACCGGTTTACGGCGTTGGCGATGATTGCCACCGAGGAAGCAATCCATGATTCAGGCATCGATCTTGACCACATTGATAAAAGCAAGGTTGGCGTGTATTATGCCAGCGGCATTGGCGGCATTGAAACCATCGCCATCGAACAACAAAAAGGCCATGAACGCGGCTTTCACCGTATTAGCCCCTTTTTCATTCCCACAGCGATCATCAACATCTCGGCCGGAAACATTGCCATTAAATACGGATTCACGGGCATGTCAACAGCCCCTGTCACCGCTTGTGCCAGTGCGAACAACGCCATTGGTGATGCGTTCCGCGCTGTCCGTGATGGGTATCTCGAGATGGTGGTGGCGGGCGCCAGCGAAGCGGCCATCACAGAACTTGGCCTCGGCGGATTCAAAGTCATGCAGGCATTAAGCAAAACAAACGATCGCAACGCTGCCTCAACGCCCTTTGACCTGAACCGCAGCGGGTTTGTGATGGGCGAGGGCGCGGCGACCTTCATCTTAGAACCGCTCGATAGCGCCAAGGCACGTGGCGCCACCATCTACGGAGAAATTGTCGGATACGGCTCCACATGCGACGCCACCCACATCACCAGCCCTGACCCGCAAGGCGAAGGCGCCAGACGGTGCATGTTGATGTCGTTAGATGATGCTAAGGTGTCCCTAGACACCGTCGATTACATTAACGCCCACGGCACGTCCACCCCGCTCAACGACCGGGTGGAAACGCTGGCCATCAAACGGTTGTTTGGTGAACGGGCACGCGACATTTCCATCAGTTCAACCAAATCGATGACTGGGCATCTGCTTGGCGCCAGTGGGGCGATTGAAGCGTTGTTGACCGTCATGGCGATCAAAGACGGGTTTATCCCACCCACCATCAACTACCGCACACCCGACCCCGAATGCGATTTGGATTATACCCCTAACGAAGGCAAAGCCAAACCGATTCGTACGGCATTATCAAACTCGTTCGGATTTGGTGGCCACAACGCGACACTGGCGTTTAGAAAGGTGGAGTAACGATGCTTTACAGTAATGACATTGAAAAAATCATCCCCCATCGAGTCCCGTTTTTGTTCGTTGATAAAATCATTGACATGGTGCCCGGCGAACGGGTTGTCGCCATCAAGAACGTGACAGCATCTGAAGCGTATTTTCAAGGGCATTTTCCACAAGAACACGTGATGCCCGGCGTGTTAATTATCGAAGCGTTGGCGCAAGCCGGCGCCGTGGCCTTGTTGGCTGAGGAAGCATACCGTGGACGCACCGCGTATTTTGCGGGCATCGACAAAGCGCGTTTCAAGCGTAAAGTTGTCCCCGGTGACACCCTGCGGCTTGAACTGGTCATCGACCGCATCAAAGGCGCCATCGGCAAAGGCAAAGGCAAAGCGTTTGTTGACGATGAACTCGCCTGCAGTGTGGAAATCACGTTTGCGATAGGTCAAGCATAGAAAACGGCACATTTGTGTCGTTTTTTTATCGTATGCATAAAAAAGTCGAAAACTACGACATATCCGCCATGTTCAAGTTATGAACCTTGCGTTATAATTGTTTAAGTTATTTTGGGGAAACACATGGAGGAGGTTTATATAATGACTAAAGCGCTCACACGCACCGTGATTGCTCACGGACTCGTGGTGGTTCTTGTGCATGTGATGGTGTTGATCCGTGGCGACGTGCTGCCTCAATTTCTTGATTACCCAGTGATTGTCGGCACCGTGATTGCCTTGGTGGCCATGCTCGTGGCCTCAGCTGATGCCCACGCTAGCATCACCATCGATAGACGATGGTTAGTGGCTGATGAGACGGTTCGCTATGGTTCGCTCGTCCCAGGCGTCTATGCGATTATGACGCACTCAACGCACCCCACATGGTTTGTTTTATCGGCTTTGCTTTGGCTGATGTCGTGCGCGTTTCTACGTTTTGTGATGATTCCGAACGTTTGCCACCATGACGATGGAGATCGGTTCATGTATGCCGATCAATCGCCAACGGAGTTGGCGCAAAACGCAGAAAGACTCACCTTGCATCGCCGTGTTGCGGTTATCATGGCTTTCCTCGGAGCGTTGTTGCTTACGTTTGTGCGCACCGGAGAGGAAGCGACCATGCTCGAGGCGTTGCGGCCACCGTTAGGCATTTTGCTTTCGGTCTGGTTGTTTCGAAATGTCATGGTCACGATTCGCGGCATGTTCGGCTTTAGCGCGCGGGTTCTTTGGTTAACCATCGGCGTGGCATGCATGGCGGCTGGTCCGTTGCTCTATCACCGCACAGACGTTGGTATCCTTGCCCTGTTGTTGCCGTTGTTGGGCATCGTTGGGTTACATGCGCTCGCCATTGCAGGCACGGTAGAAATAAAGCGGCTCGCCACCATGGCTGCCGCCTATAAGGAACATATTTGAGCCCGAAAGGGCTCTTTTTATGAAGGGTTACGCCGCTTCTTGAAAGCGTCAATAAGGTAATAAACCGGTACACCAAGCGCAATGACCACGCTACCGATGAGCGCGTTGTGTGGACTTTCGACAAACACAGCCACCAGCAATAATACCGTGATGGCAATCGACATCGCCGGCATGAAGGGGTATCCCCATACCTTGTAAGGTCGCAATAGATCAGGCTCGGTTTTCCGAAAGACGAACACGCTTAAAAGAACAAGCGTGTTGAGCGCAAGTGCACCAAAAGCGACCAACGTTATCAAATCATGCAAGTCGAATACCAACAAACCAAGCGCGACGACAGCCTGCCCTGCCAGTGCGTAAACAGGCGTTTGATGCTTTGGGTGAACAGCCTTGAATCGCTCGATAAACACACCGTCTTTGGCCATGGCGTAATACACCCGAGCAAAAGCCAAGATGGCACCGTGTAATGCGCCGAAGACGGCAATCAACATCGTTAGCATCGCGAGATACATTCCCACGCTGCCAAGCAACACCATGGCTGCAGGGATGCCGATAAAGTAATTTGGTGTCTGATTTTCACCGACGAGAATCATATCACGTATCGCACCTACCGACAACGTGTTGATGATCGCAGCGTTAAAAAGCACATAAAGCGTGGTGACCGAAACCACTGTGATGATGAGCGATAGAGGCAAGGTAGCTTTTGGGTTTTTAACTTCACCAGCGACCGTGTTGAGGTTTGTCCAGCCTTCATATGCCCAGAATGTCGCGATGACGGCAAATCCGATGACGCTTAACAGGGCGAAAAAGGACACATCGCTGGTTGCGATGGACCAGTCAATGCCAGCGGTACCCATGATTAACCCGAGCACCATAATCAGCAACAAGGGCACGGCTTTCACCACCAACAACCCCTTTTGCAACGCGGCGGAGACGTTGATACCAAGCACGTTTAACAAGCTTAGAACGATAATCATCAAACCACCGATAAGCAGTTGTACATTCGGCGTAATAACCACGCCAAAGGCGCTTCCTACGAGCGCATTGACAATCTGCGCAAAGGCGATGGCAAGCGCGGCGATGCTGCCGCTGCTCAACAACATAAAGTTGGTGAAGCCGGCCATGAATGCAATCGGTTTACCGTAGGCTCGGCGAAGGTAGATGTAATACCCACCAGCATCGGGCATGGCGGTGCCTAGCTCAGCATAAATCAAGCCGTAACTCAAGGTGATGAGGCCACCCACCAACCAGGCCAGCAAAGCCAGACCGGCTGAAAAATCGGTGCGCAAGAGCACGTGGGCACCGATAAAAAAGATGCCTGAAGCGACCATAATCCCAGTCAGAAGAGACACGCCGCCAAAGACACCGATTTCACGTTTAAGTTTTGTTTCCATTGTGCATCTGTCCTTTCGAGATAATCTCTGCACCATCAGTATAGCGCACATCGATTATCCCACGTGTGTGAATGCGCTAAAAAAGCGTGGTCGCATCACCACGCTTTTATCCCGTGCTCCCAAAGCCGCCGTTACGCGTATCATTGATGACGGCATCCCCGTCGGCTTTCAAGTACTTGCAGAAGATGCCTTGAGCGATGCGCGTTCCCTTTTTCAGATGGACGGCTTGATGGGTAAAATTTCGCAACTGCACAAATATCGCGCCGTCATTATCGGGGTTATCATAGTAGTCAGCGTCGATGATGCCGACGTTGTTGGGAATAGTCAGTCCGTGTTTATGAGGTAATGAACTGCGAGGGTATACCTTCAGCACTTCATCGTCTTGCATGTAGGCTTTGACGCCGGTGTCGGCAAGCACGATCTCACCGGGTTCGATACGAATGTCCCGGCAAACGGCCAAATCGTAGCCGGCACTGCGACCGGAGCCGCGTTTTGGTAGCGAGATGTCGAGGTGCCCATAACCTTTAGCAACGTTGAATCCACGCATGATTTCACTCCTTTCAGTCGACACCATTATATCACATTTGCGGAATAACGAAGAAAGGCGTTATTCGTCTTGACTTGGTGTGGGGATGAAGGTAAACTTGAAGTGTAGGATTTGGTGGCTTTTTTAAGCCGAAGAGGGAATCGGGTGCAAGTCCCGAGCTGTCCCAGCAACCGTAAGACGGACGAACTGCGATACCACTGCGAAAGCGGGAAGGTGCACAGTAGGATGAAGTCGAGCCGGTAGACCTGCCAAACCCATACACGCATAACGCTCCTGGGTATGAGTGGTGACGTTTTTCGCAAAACGGAGATTTTTTTCGTTGATGCTAAACGTTCGCACCGTCCGGGAGGATGGTTTTTTTCATTTTATAGACATAAAGGAGGAAACACACAATGAAAAAACTATTCTCTATGGTGCTTTTAGCACTGGTTGTGTTTGCGCTGGCGGCTTGCGACGCAGACCCAACAACACACAAAACCTCCATCGAAGTCCGCATCGGTGAAGGGGAAAGTCAGACGACACACGACATTACGTTTGACGATGCAGAAGCCATGAATTTGTTAGACCTGTTGGAATCGCATGTGGACATCACCGTTGAAACGACAGACTTTGGTCCGTTTGTGACCGCCATCGGCCATTTGGAGGCCGATGAGCGCTCCTACATCGCCTTTCACAAAAATGGCGAACCCGCGCAAGAAGGTGTTGGGACCATCACGTACAACGATGGCGACGTGTTTGTTTTCACCTTAGAAGTCATCTTATCAGGGCTTTGGTTGACGTTGCAAGACGGCAGGCAAGAAACCACCGTGTATGCGACATACGATGAGGCCGATGAACCGACCTTGCTCGATGTCGTGTCAACGGCCTTCGATGTGGAGACCTCGGAGAGCGACTGGGGATTGATGCTTGAGGCGATTGGCTTCATTGAACCGCCGGAAGGCAGCTTTATTGCACTCTACCATAACGACGACTATGCCACCGAAGGCATTGACATGACGTCCTTTGAAAACGGAGATGCGTTCACGTTCCGTCTCACATGGTGGGATGAGGAAGCCTACATCATCCATTACACAAACCTGGCTTCGATGATGATTGACGCCTACATCGACGATGACGCGCAGACCAAGGTCGACGAGCTGAACCCGTTTGTGATTGCCGGCCTATACCACCTCGACATGCTTGAGCACGTCACCGAACCCACCATCGAACTGGATGAAGAACCCACGACGACGGCGCTTCTAAACGCCATCATTGCCGGACGCGCCTACGGGCAAGACGTCGGTGCATGGGTAGCGGCACTCGATGCGGCCGCCGGCG
>SLOP01000012.1 GCA_007132465.1 Candidatus Izemoplasma sp. | reverse complement strand
GGGTTCGATTCCCATCACCCGCTCCATTCGGAGCGGCACGCGGGTGTAGTTTAGTGGTAAAACACAACCTTGCCATGGTTGAGTCGAGGGTTCAATTCCCTTCACCCGCTCCATTCACAATGTCACGCTTCCTTCGGGAAGCGTTTTTTCATGATACAGCTTGCGCGCGTGCAAGGCATCGGCTATCATTAAGTCGAGAGGAGTGGGTCAATGAACCGCTACGTGCACACGACGATTAAGATGGGACTTGCCGGGGGTGTGACGACCTTGTTGTCGTTGCTTCTGGGCTTGGAACACGCCGTCACCGGAGGCATCTTGGCGGTGCTTTCAACGCAGTTGACGCGTCGCGATTCCATCCGTGACGCCGGCAAACGTCTGCTCGGTGTGCTGGTTGGGTTGGCGCTTGGCACGATACTGTTTTTGGCGCTTGGCTACACGGTCACGGTGTTTGCGGCGTTGACGTTTATCTACGCCGGCACGCTTTTTGCGCTGAAACTCGGTGTCGCCATCGTGCCTGGGTTAGTGTTGATTTCGCACGTGTTGTCGCCAGGGACGTTCTCCTGGGCAGCGATCGGAAACGCCGCGGCGTTAATGGGCCTTGCGGTTACGGTTGCACTGGCGCTTAACCTTACTTATCCACTGAAGGTTAAACGCTCCATGCAACGCGTCATTAGAGCGATTGACACCACGTTATCGGACGCCCTTGTGATGATTGCTTCGAGTCCCGTTGATTACAATGACGCGGCGTGGCAATCCCTCGATGCGCAATTTCACCGATTTCATCGCGATGCGTCGCTTCACGTGGGGGATGCGGTGTTTGGGGGCGTGCGCGAAGCCTCTGATTATGTGGCGATGCGGCGAGCGCAGTGGGAACGCATTGAACGCATCCGTGCGCTGCTTGGTGAGGGTGCGACACATCCTTATGCTGAGGCGCTTCTCGACTACGTTGCCAATCTCGCCGATGACATTGGCAAAGACGATCGAGCCACACCGCAAAAACACGCCCTTAAGACACTGTTGGGTGCGTACCGAAAGAAGCCCTTACCTGACACACGCGATGGGTTTGAAGCGCGGGCGGCGCTCTTCCAATGCATTCACGAACTCGAGGGGTTTTTGGAAGCTAAAATTCGTTTTCATCGTGACCATCCTGAGTGGAATAAATGATTGGATTATGAGTCCGTTGGGTGTATGCTATAAGTAAGTAGGGGGCGATAACATGGATTACCACAGCATGAGCAAAGACGCGTTAATTGAACGCATCAAAGCCTTGGAATCAACGCTTCAAACCGTTTTGGTTGATGAGGACAAGGGGTTTCAAAAGAAGTACCCTTGGGCGGGGAATCTCGGGCAATGGTTTTGGGATTTTCAACAAAACCAAGTGACGTTTAACCCAAAAAAGGCCGAAGGCATAGGCTATGACAAAGCCGACTTGCCGGATCATGTTCCCTACCATTTTTTTACCGACAAACTGCACCCTGACGATTATGAACCGGTGATGCAAAACATGCGAGACCATCTCGCTTTGGAGCGCGAGGCATATGAAGTTGAGTACCGAATACGCCATCGAGACGGATCGTATCGGTGGTACTATGATCGGGGCGCCGTTACTCATCGCGACGCCGATGGGAAACCACTGTTTCTGACGGGCATTGTTTTTGACATCACAGAATCAAAACGCCGCGAAGCCGATTTGATTGAGCGACAACGTGCGATGGAACGACGAGCTGAACACGATGACTTAACCGGACTGTTCACACGCAAGGCGTTGATGGAGCGTTACCAGCAAGCGGTTAAACACTCAAAAAAAGCCCAGCGCCCCATCACTGTGGCGATGCTTGACCTCGATGATTTTAAAGTCGTCAACGACACCAAAGGCCATCCATACGGGGACAAAATCCTAAAAACCTTCGCCAAAACCCTGCGCCAAAGCGTCCGTGAAAACGACATCGTCGGACGCTATGGTGGGGAGGAGTTTCTGATTGTGTTCTCTAGCGCATCGCCAGAGGCGGTGAAGGACGTGTGTGAACGCTTGCGAACCCGGGTGCAAACAGCGCTCGTAGCAGATGGGGTAACCGTGTCGATTGGGTTGGCGTTGCATCGCGATGGTCTTAACGCCACGATACTCGAAGCGGATAAAGCGCTTTACGATGCTAAGCGCAAAGGAAAGAACCGCATTGAGATTGCACCATAAAAAAAGCCTTCAAGTGAAGCGCACCCTGTCTGTGGACACGCATAAAAAAGTCTAACTGAAACACCTCCTTGTATACTGAAAGCAAGGAGGTGTTTTTTATGGTAAAGAAAGGACAACGTTTTCAAAACTACACGACTCAACAAAGAGATGCGTTCATCAAGGCTCTATCTAAAGAAAAGGTAGACACTTTTTTATCGGTGTCTACCTAAGGGGTTCATTCCAAAGAAGGCTTTTTGATTACTCGAAACGGATGCTCCATTCCATCTCAGCAACGTGAGAGATGGTAACAAACACGCTGCAATACTCGGTAGCGAGTTCCATGGCCCGTTTGACATGGGCTTGTTTGTTATCGTCGACACCGGTGACCATCACATCAACGCTGACGCGTTTAAGCGTGGTCGGGACTTCCTCACGTTTTTCCCCTCTGATGTCGTATTTGATAGCTTGGAAAGATAAGCGTTTTTTGTCCATCACCGTTTGAAAGGTGTGGTTGAGGCAGGCGCCAAGGCCACCGAGGACCATGTCGTACGCCGCAAGCGCGCCTTCGGCCGGTCCGATTTGCGCGGAACCGTGGTGACCGGTGACGATGCCGTGGTATTTGTTGTCAAACACGATTTTTACTTGATTAGGCATGAAAAAACTCCTTTCAATTTTGGTCTTGATATCGCTTGATGCATGTGTCAATCAAGCGAACGGCGTCTTCCTTGCCGTAAAAATCGTAGACGTCAACCTTTTTGTTTTGTTGAAGGTCTTTATAGGTGTTGAAGAAATGTTTGATTTCCCGCAACATATGTTCTTGGACGTCTTCGATTTTGTGGATGTGGCTAAAGCGAGGGTCGTGATCCATGACGGCGATGATTTTCTCGTCTTTCTCGTCGTTGTCGACCATGTCGAGGTAACCGATGACACGGGCATCGACAATGCAACCAGGGAATGTTTGGGTGCTTGCGATGACGAGAATGTCGAGGGGGTCACCGTCATCGGCCAAGGTGTTTTCAATGTAGCCGTATTCAGCCGGGTAGGTCATTTGAGAGTAGAGAACGCGATCAAGTTTAATGCGGTTTCGCGCTTTATCAATTTCATATTTGTTCTTGGTGTTCATCGGAATTTCGATGATTGCTTCGATGACGCGGTCCATGCGATTTCCTCGCTTTCATGGGTAGAATACCCTAGGTTGTCTATTCATGCAAGAAAGGTGCTTCACACCGTTTTCTTCATCGCCCGATGTTCGATGCCCGCATCAAGAAAAACTTCGCCATAAGCAGTGTAGCCGAGCTTCTCATAAAAAGGGATGATGTAGGTCTGCGCGGCGAGTTGAACGGTGTCGTATCCGTCGGCTTTCGCTTGATTTTCGGCTGCGTCCATCAGCATACGCCCAGCGTTTTTCTTCCGATGTTCCTTCAGCACGGCCACGCGGCCGACTTTGTTTTTGAACAGCCTAGCGGCGCCGATGGGCGTCGCACCATCGTAAAGAATAAAATGGGTGGCGTCATAGTCCCAATCGTCAAACTCTTCTTGCCAGGCAATCTTTTGTTCGACAATAAAAACCTCACCGCGGATGCGGAAGTGGTCGAGCAGCGTTTTTTTGTCTTCGCAGGGGAGGACTTTCATGGCGCTCTTCCTTTCGCGTTTGTTTTTTTATTATAACCGAATTTATAACAAATGTGAACAAAGCGTGGTAAAATGAACATAGCAAATCAAGGAAGTGATGGCATGGATTGGTATGTTTATGTCGGGTTGGCGACGGCGCTCATCGTGGCGTTTGTGATTGTTTGTTTCCTCGTGGTTAGGCGTGCAAAGCGCACACCCGAAATCGACATTGAGTTGGTTTATGAAGCGCTCGGTAGAGATAACCTTAAAGCCGTTACGCTACGGCGAAACAAAATTAACGCAACGCTCGATAACCATAAAAACGCCGACTTGATAACCCTGAAAAAGGCCGGAGCCGCAGGCGTGAACGTGGTCGGTAACACGGCGAAGTTTTATTTTGATGCCGACACCGATGACGTGTATGAAGGCCTGAAGCGAAAAATCGACAAACGCGGATGACCGACGATTGTCGGTTTTTTATTTGCGTTTCCGACCGAGTCCAAGGGCGTTTTGGAGTTTACGGATCTTGTTGGTCGCGAACCGGTCAGCGTAAGCTTTGCCTTCATCCAAGATGCGATCGAGTTCGGGGCTGGCTTTGAGTTCGTGGTAACGGGCCTGAATTGGTGCGAGTTCGCCGATTACCGCGTCGGCGACAGCGCGCTTAAAGGTAGCGTAATCGCTGTCTTTGAAGGTCGCTTCAACGGCCGGTATGGCTTGCCCGGTGATGGCACTGTATATGGTTATGAGGTTGGCGATGCCAGGTTTTTCTTTTGTGTCATATCGGATGGTGTCTTCCGAATCGGTGACGGCTGACATGATGCGTTTACGAATGAGGGTTTCATCATCGAGAAGGTTGACACGGGATTTGACGTTTACGTCGGACTTACTCATCTTCTTCGTAGGGTCGGTGAGGCTCATGATGCGCGCGCCGACTTTGGGAATCAGTGGTTCGGGTACCGTGACCATTGAACCGAAACGGTTGTTGAGGCGAATGGCGATGTCGCGTGTGAGCTCGAGGTGTTGTTTTTGATCCTCGCCCACGGGGACATACTGGGCATCATACAGCAAGATGTCTCCAGCCATCAAAGCGGGATAGGTAAAAAGGGCTGAACTGACGCCTTTGGTTTGTTTTTGGGCTTTGTCTTTGAACTGGGTCATGCGTTCGAGTTCGCCCATGTACGTAAAGCACTGCAGCAAATACGCCATCTGTGCGTGGGCGGGAATTTCAGATTGGATGAAAAGCGACAAAGTGTCTTGGTTGAGGCCGCTGGCGAGGTAAAGGGCGGCGAGTTCTTTGATGGTTTTGCGTAGTTTCATCTTATCTTGGGGCACGGTGAGGGCATGCAAGTCGGCAATAAAGAGCAACAGCTGATGCTCCGGGTGGCGTCGTTGGACGTCGATGAAGTTTTTGATGCTGCCGAGGTAGGTGCCGAGGTTTAGACTGCCGGTGGGTTGGATGCCTGAGACAATGTGTTTCATGGGTATTCCTCCTTTTGAATAGAAAACGCCCTTGGCTTGGCCAAGGGCGTGATTTCGCGGTACCACCTTGATTCCGACCGGAGTCGGCACTTGAGTCCTTAACGCGGAAAACGGACGCGGTTAACGTCACTCAGGGGTCCATTCACGCGTGTCCACGCCCCGGCTTTCACTGTCCCGGGTTCGCTAGCTCGTGGGGTGAGGCGGTACTCGTCCCCGTCAATCGTGTTACGTTTATCATACTAGGATTTTTGTTTTAATGCAAGGTCAAGTTCATCGATAAGGTCGTTTAAGCGTTTGACAACCCCCATGAAGGCGTCTTTGGTGGTGAGGTCAACGCCGGCTTTTTTGACCTGTTCGACCGGAAAGTCGTCGCCGCCAGCTTTGAGAAGGCGCATGTGGTTTTCGATTTTCCGTGGGTCATCTTTAACCATGTCAAAGAGTTTTAAACTGGCAGCAAAGCTGGTGGCGTATTGGTAGACGTAATAAGGGGTGTTGAAAAGATGGGGAATGTAGGCCCATACATACGCTTTACCTGGTTCATCGGTGATGTCGATGTCGTAAAAGTGTTTGTAGAGATAGACCATGATGGTGGACAGCGCTTCGTAGGTGATAGGTTTACCTTCTTCGGCTAGTTTATGCGCTTCAAGTTCGTACGCCGCGAACAAGGTTTGGCGATAGAACGTGCCGAGGATGTCGTCGATGGCTTGCTGGAGCAGGGCAATTTTGTCCTCCAGCGTGCCTTGGTTGGTACGGATGAAGTGATCGAGCAACATGTGTTCGTTAAACGTTGAGGCGATTTCAGCCACGAAGATAGTGTAGCTTTGTGTGGCGACTGGTTGGACGTCGTGGCTGAAAAGCGAGTGCATCGAATGGCCGGCTTCGTGGGCTAAGGTGAAGACGCTGTTTAAGGTGTCGTCATAGTTAAGCAAGATAAAGGGGTGCTCGTTAAGTGCGCTCCACGAATACGCACCAGTTTGTTTGCCTTCTTGTTCGTAGACGTCGACATAACCTTCTTTAAGGGCATCTTTGGCTTTGGCGATGAAATCATCACCAAGATGGTCGATGGCGTCAAAGAACAGCTGTGTTGCGTCGTCGTAGGCAAACTTGCTTTTGGCCTTGGCCAGTGGCATGAACCGGTCAAAGGTGCGGTGTGTCTCAAGCTTGAGAACTTTTTTACGCAGTGCGTAATAGCGCTTGATTGGTTCGGTGTTCTCCTTGGCGACGCTCACGAGGTTGTGATAGACCGACAGCGGAATGTTGTTTGCGAAAAGATAGCTTTGCAAGGTCGAGTCGTACTTGCGGGCGTGCTTTTTGGCCACATCGGCTTGCAGCACGGTGTTATACATTTGGGCGTAGGTGTGTTTGTGGGTTTCATAGTGTGCGAAAATCGCGTTGAAAACAGCCTCGCGATCCGCGGGGTCCTCAAGGTCGGCGAGGTAACTGCGGAAATTGCCTTGGGTGACGGTGATATCCTGGCCGTTTTTTAGGGTCACGGTTTTGCTGGTGTTGTCAGCGACGGCAAGCGCGCCGTAAAGTTGGCTGCCTTGATTGGTAAGTCGTTGGTAGTTGGCCAACAAGGTTTCACTTTTTTCATCAAGCACATGCGGCTTTTGATGGAACAGTTTTTTGAGGGGGAAACGGTACTCGCGTAAGCTTTCGTCACGCGAAAGGAAGTCGTCGACAGTGGCCTCACCAAGCGACAGCACTTCAGGGTTCTGAAACGCCGTGGCGCGCTGTAGCTCGTTCAGCAGATGCGCACACTCTTGAACGCGACCGGCGTTCGCCACGTTTTTACGGTTGAGGTCGCTTTTAAGCGCAGCGTATTGGTAGAGTTTGTGCGCTTTAACGCTGATGTCGCGTTGTAGGTTGAAATACCGCGTGAACGAATCGAACTCATGCAGTTTTCCTTTAAATGTTGGGGCTTGATTGACGGTGTCTTTAACAAAATCGAAATCGTGTTGCCAGGCCTCGAGTGAGGCATAGAGATTTTCAAGTTTCCACTTCATATTTAGGCCTCCGTTTGGTATAATTAGGTACGTCCGTATTATAGCATGCAAATAGGCAGGCGTTGGTCAATTTGCAGAAATCTCAGAAACCTATTTGAATTATTTATAAATTATGATATACTGTGTAGCGAGACACGTTCCTTTAAGGAGGGATGATTCCATGATTCAAATGTATACGACACCAAGCTGCTCCTCATGCCGAAAAGCAAAGAAGTGGTTTGAAGAGCATCGCATCGAGTATCGGGAGAAAAACATCTTTAACATTAAGCTAACCAAAGATGATATCATGTTGATGTTAAAAAACACGGAGAGTGGTTTTGAAGACATTATTTCAACGCGTTCGAAAGTGTTTCAAGAGAAAAACCTCAGTTTTGAGGACATGAGTTTAAGAGAACTCACCGAGTTTATCATTGAACATCCGAGCGTGTTAAGACGTCCAATCATCATCGAAGATGCTAAGATGCAAGTGGGATACAACGAAGATGAAATCCGGATGTTTATCCCGAAGCGTCTGCGTGAAATCATCATGTGTACTACCTGCGATAAAGGCGAAGACTGTGATTATGTCCACGCCCTTGAAACTTATTTTAAGGAGCTAAGTGAAAAAGATCACGCACATAAATCGTCATAAGATGCGAGCCATTTAGTGCTTACACACCCCCCTTTTGTGGGGGTGTTTTTATTTGGTGTAAACAGAAGCAAACGATTTTGTGACCAATTTTACGTTTCGTGTTGACGACGATAAAAGACCGTGGTACGATAATAGTAGTGATAGGCATTACAACTAATGAAAACGTTTGTGGAAGGTGGATTGCGATGGATGCGTTTGGGATCATGAAAGAGTTCGGTTTCTCTAAAAACGAAGCGAAGTGCTATATTGCGCTCTTAAAGAAAAGTCCAATGACAGGATACGAGGTTGCGAAAGTTGCAAACATTACACGAACCATGGTCTACGATACATTAAAGCGATTGGAACGTAAAAATGCAGTGCTGCCGATTGAAGGAACACCACGAAGGTATGCGCCGGTCAATTATCGAGAACTCATAGCGAACATGAAAAAAGACTATGACATGAAGATGGGCACTTTGCAAGAATGTTTGGATGACATAGAACAGACTGAGAAAGATGAAGAGTACGTTCTGAACATGGCCAGCTATGATGAATTGGTACATCGTGTTGAAAAAGGTATTGACGAGGCCAGCGGCACGATATTTCTGTCGCTCTGGGACAAGGAAGCGAAACTGTTTGAAGCGCCGCTAAGGAGAGCGTATGAACGGGGTGTAGAGATTCACGTGTTTTCGTTTTGTCCTATTCCTTTCGATTTCGGGCATCATTATAGCTATAACATGACCGATGCTCGACGCAAGTTTCCAAGAAGGCGCTTGATCGCAATCTTCGATCGTAAAGACATGGTCGTTGGTGATGGCAACAACGGGTCGACCGAAATACGTGTCTACACTAAAAACAAAGCATTGTTATCGATGGCCATGGACCAGATTTTGTTGGACATCATTTTGTACTACGCACTGAAAAACCAAGGGTATCTCGGTGATAATGTGGATGTCCATCATTATAATAAAGCCATTCAGAGTTTTTTTGAAGCCATTCAACTACCTAAAAAACACTTCCCCTTTGAGGAAACCGAAGCGGCGGGAGATAAACATGTTTAAACCACTTGAGCACTATAAACCAAACGTGAATCAGACGGTCGACGAGATGCAGCGAACGTACGATGACGCCTTGATGGGAAAAGGTGGAAATGTGACGTTTCGGGCGCTGCCCCCTGAAGACACCACCGTTTTTGAGCGATTTGATTTAACGAAGTATAACTTTGTCGATGACATTGAGGCATATGCAGACGATTTATGCCAGATGTTCGCCGAATCTTTTGAAGCCCGCAAAGACGTGGATGACAACATGATTCCCGCGGTGACCCCTGTGTTGGGGATCGGGGATTTTTCCGCGTTTGTGGCAGGTGATATTCAGTTTAAGAAAGATACCAGTTGGTCAACACCGGTGTTGAAATCTGTCGATGGTTGGGCCACGCTTCCCCCGTTTGGTGAAAGTGTATGGTACAACCGATTGATGGCCATCACAGAGGCGCTGTTGAAGCGCGCGAAAACGGGAGGCATTCCTTTTACACGGGGTTATTTTTCGCCGCTTGATTTAGCTGCCGCGTTACGTGGAGATGCCATATACACGGATTTCTTCGACAACCCCGAAGGGTTGAAAGGATTGCTTGAATACTGCATGAAGGCAACCATTCACTATGCCGAGGACGTCAATGCGCTTGCACGGAAATACCTTGGTGACACACGTCATGGTATGTGGTTCTTGGAAGGCAACATCAACATGGGCGAGGATATCGCCTGCAACATATCAAAAGACATGTATCGAACCTTTTGCCGCCCTTATACCCAAACCATCATCAACCACTTTGGTCGTGGTCATATGCACACGCATTCGAGCGGCATGCAACTGTTGGACCCAATATGTTCGATGAATGGCGTGGTAAGTCTTTGGTTACCGACCGACCCGAATACCGTGCGTCCAATTGATGATGTCGAGGCGCTCTTAGATGATGTGCGTACCGTGAATCAAGCCATTGATTGCGACAGTTTTGATGATATCGAACGAAACGCTAACATGCTTAAGAAAGGCAATTTCTCTATCACGCTTCCAGTTGGTTCAGTGACGGAAGCTAAACGTCATGTTGAACGGTTCAAGCGTGTATTTCGATAAATAATCACGTAAACGAGGTGCGACTTTGAAGAAGACGATTGCGGCGGTTCTGATGTCTGTGATTGCCTTAACGCTTTTGTTGACCTCCTCGGAGGTGCGTGGAGGCAGCGAGACGATTCGAGTGTGGTTTTCACACATTGAAGCTGAAAACGAGGCCTTGCGAAGCATTGCTTCGGATTTTACGCGTGACACAGGCATCAAGGTTGACGTCATCAGCCGCCGCAGCATTTTTGACGCACCTAACGATCTCGCAAATAACGCGGAAACGGGAAACCGACCCGACATTGTGTTCATGCAAGCACCAGACATCGGTCGAATGGTATACTCGGGTTTACTTATGCCACTGAGTGTCGACACATACCGCGAACGATACGCTGAGGCAGCCCTTGACGCATTCTATCTTGATGGGGACTATTATGGCATCGGTTATTCTGTTGACACATCCGGTCTCGTTTACAACAAAGCGCTGATATCCGAAGAGGATTTGCCACGGACGTGGGATGATTTCTTCCACACAGCAGAAGCATTAACCGTGCGTTGTCCCGCTGGATTGGTGTTGGTGTATGGAACGCGATTGAACCCTCGTGACATGTGGTTTAACTACCCCATAATGCGCACATTTGGGGCCTATTATTTCGGTCAAACGCAGGCAGGGGTTTACAACCCATATGACATTGGCTTAGACAATCGAGGTATGCTTGAATACGTTGATTTTATGCGTGAACTTATGGAGAAGGATCTCACGCTGACTAACCCGAACCAAACCGAAAGCCATATATCGGCGAATTTCGCAAACGGAGAACTCGCGATGATGTTGTATGGATTGTGGAATGCATCGGTCTATCAATCTCGAGGCATCGATTACGGCATCGCGCCCCTTCCTGGCACCACCGAAGATAAACCGTCAGAAGCGCTGACGACGGTTCAAGGATTTGTCGTCAACGCATTCACGAGAAACGCTGAGAACACATTGTTATTTCTTGATTACATGCTAGAGGACACCAATCAGCAACAACTTATTGAGGCGGGAAACCGAAACGAGCGAAAGACAGGAGAGCGCAATCCCGCAAACCTATCGGTGATGATGAGCGACTATGTCCAAAACGATGATATATTACGATCATTGAGTGCGCTTAACGCTCACGCGGAACCGTTTCCGAACAATCCAGAAGGCCCGATATGGTACAACTACGTGCCCACCGCGTTGCAAGCGATTTTTTATGGCGACGCCGACCCGCAGGAAAAACTGACCGAGTTGACGGATGCCATTCGCCGTGACGTGAGGATGATGGGTGAAACCTACGATTATGTTGTTTTAACACCGGCATTTTATGTGTTTGTGGCGGGCATTATTGCGCTGATTGGCGCTGTGTACACGGCTGTTCACTTCCGACGGCGAAAGCGGACGAGACAGAAAGAGAAACCACGGTGGGCAACAACTTTGTTAGCGTGGGCATTCTTGCTACCCCTGTTTGTGTTGCTTTTGGTTTTCTACGCATACCCGATTTTACATAACATCTATTTATCATTAACAGATTATAGTGGCATCAATCTCAGAAACTATGGTTTGATTGGGCTTGAAAATTACCGACATATCTTCACACAAGGTATTGGTGGTCTCCTATCGATGACCTTGTGGACCTTTATATTTGCTACATCGGTAGTGGCCATTTCGTTTGTGATGGGGGCATTGGTTGCGGTAATTCTTGACAAGATGAACATGAAAGTAGCTAAGATATACCGCTTAGTGTTTATTCTGCCTTGGGTTATTCCCGCAGTTATCACGTTGTTAATGTGGCGTGGGCTACTGGAAACCGACGGTGGCTTTGTGAACAACCTGTTGCAGTTGTTCGGGCTTCCTGGCGTACCCTGGCTTTCCCATCCGCTTTGGGCTCGCATTAGTGCCATATTGGTCATGACATGGTTTTCATTTCCATACTTCATGGTTGTCTCGTTTGGGATGTTGAAATCGATTCCAAAATCGTGTTATGAGGCGGCCGATATAGACGGTGCTTCAACGCTACAAACGTTCCGGTACATCACATTACCTTGGCTCTTTCGCGCCTTGGTACCCGTGTTAATCATGGGGTTCGTCATGCAGTTCAACCAGTTCGGTGTCTACATTTTGACAGAGGGGGGACCGAGCACGGGCACCATCGGCGATCCCGGTGCAACCGACTTGTTGATTACCTTCGTCTTCAACATGGCGTTTAACACCCATCGATACGCTTTGGCGGCAGCGTACTCGGTCATCATCTTTATCTTCGTCGGGCTGTTTGCTGTCATCAGCATGGGCATTGCCCGAAAGCGAATGGGGGATTAAAGGATGAAGCAGACATTACGAGATAAACTGATCAGGCTTGTGCTTCATGGATTGTTGGTGTCGTTGGCGTTGATTACGGTGTTGCCGTTTGCGTACATTGTGTTGTTGTCTTTTGGGGACGGTGTCATCGGCGCACAAGCCACGATTCCTGAATCGTTTACGCTTGACAATTACCGTAGTTTGTTGAGCGAGACCGCTTTTATGTCCTGGTTCGCCAACTCCATCATGCTGGCGCTGCTGGCGATGGTGATTGCCTTGGTGCTTGTGTCTCTTGCTGTTTATGCGTTTGCCCGTCTTAATTTCTTTGGTCAACGCAAATTGTTCAGCGCGATTTTGTTGGTGCAAATCTTTCCCCTGACGCTTTCGATGGTATCGATTTTCCGGATTTTCATGGTGCTTGGGTTGCTCAATCGTCTCATGGGCTTGGTAATCATCAATTCTGTGTTCGCCTCTGCGGCGCTTGTGCTTGTGGCGAAAGGGTATTTTGACACAATACCGAAATCACTAGATGAAGCGGCACTGCTTGACGGTGCCGATCGATTTAAGATATTTTATAAAATCATCTTACCGCTTGCTAAACCAATTTTGGCCATTGTGGCCTTGCAAAGTTTTGTGTTGGCCTACAACGAGTACGTCATTGCCAGCGTGGTGATGACCGAAGGCATCGAGTCGATGCCGTTGGCCGTCGGGTTGCAAAGTTTGATTGTCGGTCAGTATGGTACGAACTGGAGTCTATATTGTGCCGGTGCGGTCATTGGCAGCATTCCCATGTTGATTTTGTTTTATTCATTACAACGGTATTTTATTGACAATCTGACTGTCGGAAGCGTCAAAGAATAGGAGGACATCATGGACACATCCGCCATTTACCACATCAACGAACACGTCTATGCCTACCCGGTTGGGAAGGACAGACTATGCGTCCGTTTAAGAACCAAAAGGAACGACCTCGATAAGGTGATTGTGCACTACAAAAACATCTACGCGCACCAGGAAATAGCGAGACAATTGCCGATGGAACGTATCCTCTTTGACGCCCACCACGACTATTATGAAGCGACCTTGCAGGTTGCCGAGAAACGCTTCAAGTATTATTTTGAGTTACATCGTGGACGGGAAAGAAAGTTTTATACCGCTGATGGTTTTCTAGAAGAAATCCGCCATTTTAATGCGTTTTTCTACCCGTACATCAACACCGATGATTTGCTTGATGTGCCCACATGGCTACAAGGCGAGATTGTGTATCAAGTGTTTGTCGACCGCTTTTACCGAGGCAAGCATGCAATAACGTCAGATAGCGGTCAGGATTGGCACATTCGACCTGATCGAAACACCATGTACGGCGGTGATCTTTACGGCGTCATCAAGAAGTTGGATCATCTCCAACGCATCGGTGTCAAAGCGATATACCTTAACCCGATTTTCTCATCCCCAAGCTATCATAAATACGACATCGACGATTATGAAACCATCGAAGACGCCTTCGGCGGGGAAGAGGCGCTGAAAGCACTTGTCGCCAGTGCCCATGAAAGGGGGATGAAAGTGATTTTGGACGGCGTGTTTAATCACTGCAGCAACAAACACCCGTGGTTCCAAGACGTTGTAACACGCGGAAGCCACTCACCGTATGCCGACTGGTTCATCATCGACGCCTTCCCAATCAATGAACGCGAACCGAACTACGACAGTTTCGGCGGGGTGGTGCCGAGCATGCCCAAGTTCAACTCCACACACCCAGAGGTCATTGAAGCGCTGACAGACATTGCCGCTAGGCTGACGAAACGGTTCAACATCGACGGATGGCGGCTTGATGTCGCCGATGAAGTGTCGCACACATTTTGGAAGGTTTTCCGTAAAAAAATCAAAGCTGTGCGGACCGATATTGTCATCATCGGAGAGATTTGGAACCACGCTTCGCGATGGTTACAGGGCGATGAGATGGACAGCGTCACCAACTATAAGTTTCGCGAGTGGGCGATGCGGTTTGCGAAAGCGGAAATTGGCGCGAGCACATTTTGGGAAAAAACCCAGGCGAATCTCGCATTATACAAGCGCCCGTTATACCCTTACCTTATCAACTTAATCGGTAGCCATGACACAGCGCGAAGTCGTACCGTGTTAGGAGACGACACGGCGCACATGTTGTTGATGGCAATGATGCTGACGTTCGAGGGCGTGCCGTTAATCTATTACGGCGATGAAGTCGGCATGGACGGTGAAGAAGACCCCGACAACCGCCGTGCCATGCGATGGGATCTCGTGGACACACAGCTTGCTCACGACATCGCTCGTCTCGCCACATACCGCAGTCAAAGCGAGGCATTGAAACACGGACACACGACACCCATTTTGCTTGATGAAGAAGTGATTGCTTTTGAGCGTAGCATCGACAACACGTCTGTACAGGTCATCATCAACTTTTCAACGCGAAACATCGTGCACGATGCAAAAAAGGTGGTTGACGTGCACGTGTCCGATGGTGCTGAGACATCTGGTTCAACCGTGACCATACCGGCAAAAAGCTATGCGGTGGTAGGGTAACATGAACCATCATGTACGCATCATGACACCGATATCCGATTTTCAAGTGCTGCAACAGGTTAATGGTAAATATCCCTTGTTCTTGGAAGGACAGTATCAGCTCCGTTCGGTGCAAGATAAAGTGATCTGCATCGTGCGGAAAGAAAGCGATAACGCCATTGTCCACACCGTGTATCCGG
Source organism: Candidatus Izemoplasma sp. (assembly GCA_007132465.1). Taxonomy (GTDB): domain Bacteria; phylum Bacillota_I; class Bacilli_A; order Izemoplasmatales; family Izemoplasmataceae; genus SLQR01. The sequence goes on along the minus strand of SLOP01000012.1, from coordinate 73,064 downwards.
CAATGAATGAGGGAACGTGGCACGTTAAAATCACGTTGGAAGCTGGGGATGTATATCGGCTTGAAACAGGCCTTCTCTTAGAGGAAACCGGATACGATGTGAGATTCTTGGCATGCGGCGACATAATCCGTCACTTAGGTGTTGGTGAAGTCTTCGTTATCGCCGGTCAAAGCAATGCGGTCGGGTATGCGCGAGGCGTGATAGATGACGCTCCGATGTATGGCGTGTTCATGCTCGATCGTCGCCGCCGGTGGTCGCTGGCGTCACATCCGATTGGGTACGTCGACGCAGACAAAGAAAACGCTACGTTGATTGCCAGTGGGCATAGCCCTTGGTTAGCCCTCGGCAAACATATTTGGACGAACAACCATCAGCCAGTGGGATTGATTCCGCTCGCGTTAAACGGAAGTTCTCTTGAGGCATGGTGCGGGGATGAACCGTTGAACAAAGCACTGAAAAAGGCCTTGTCAATGTCTGGGCACATGGTGTTTTATCAAGGGTGCACCGATACAGTGAACGGGCATGAAACGTATGAAAAACGGCTGCGTGCGTTCGTGAATGATGTGCGCGCCACCCGTCCTGACATCAAACTCTATTTAACGCAAATCAGTGGCACGAGATCAACGGACGCGGCCGACGCGGCATGGAAAGCAGTGCGGGAAGCACAACACGTCATCGCCGAGGAAGCCTGTCTTCCCTTGATTGTCACCCATGATTTGACAAATTATAGCGACGACATCCATGTCGGTGAACACGATAATTTGCGAATCGCCACCCGTGTATACGCGGCGTACATGGGCCGAACGTTAACGACAATACGACGTGCCGACCGCGTCAAGGCCGATACGATTCGGCTTACGTTAAGCAGTGATGAAAGGCTATCCATACCTACTCCGCTGCCGCTTGGTGTCGAGGGTAAAAAGAAGCCTCTCCGCGTGGTTCGCATTTGGCAGGATCGATATCATTTGTATGTTAAACACGAACCGGGCGATGCGGTAGGCGTCTTTGCAGATATAGGAAGTGCAGGGAGCACATCGTTTATACGAACGTCGATTCAACCGTTACCAGCTTTTCGATTGACCATGGACACACAGGAAAAAACAGCGGATACCCGCTGACTAAATGGAGGATAAAAATGAAACTAAACATGCAAAAGATTTTTGTGGCAACGTTTCTTATCGTCGTTGCGATCGCCCTTGCGGGGTGTCAACGCACGACAACACATCGTGTAACGTTTGATCAGAACTATGACAATGCGCCTAATGCCATCGTGGTCGAGGTGGAATCAGGCCAAACGGTTACCGCCCCGACGGTGAACCGTGAAGGGTATTTACTCACAGGGTGGGCTGTGTCACCAACATCCACCACCACATGGGATTTTTCCACCGGCATTGAGGAGGATATGACGCTTTATGCACGGTGGGAGATTGCCGAAGATATGGTTGAAGTCACGTATGTGTACAATTACCAAGGTGCACCGGCTTCGATCGTTGAGCACATCGAAGAGGGAACCATTCCACCGGTGGTCGACGTAAACCGCGAAGGATACACATTCTTCGGATGGTTCACCGATGATGCAGGGCAACACCATTTTGATTTCACACAAACCGTGGATGAAGACCTTACCTTGTATGCGTATTGGGTCGAGGCCCAACGTTATTACCTCGGCACCAGCGCTAACGGCTACCAAACACCGCGCGACGGAGGCTATGCGTTTGAACCGGTTCTTGGTCGGCCGGGCTTTTACACGCTGACCATTGAGTTTACCGAAGACAATCGTGATCCGATGTACGATGGACACTATTACAAAGTCAGTCGCGGCGGATGGGGACAAAACGAGGTGTGGGGAGCAGATCATTATGCGTTTCAACCAGCACCTGAGAAAGTACTTCCCGACGGTCAAGTGGCGGGTCTAGGATCCATTTACATCAAAGAAGACACGACGTTGACAATTCTCTTCGACGCCAATACTAAAACCATCTATGACGACTACGTACAGGCATTACCGGCGCCGCGAATCTATGGCGATTTCAATGAAGCGATGGATCGCGGTTCAAACTGGAGCACTGCGCTTGATGAAGCGCTTGTGTTGTCAGAGGAACTCGAGGAAGGCGTCTTCACCGGGCTGTTCAAGCTTCCGGCGTACACCGGCGATGGTGACGGCTACAGCATGGCAGTGGCCCTAAGCGTTCAGTTCAACTTTGAATGGAACATGTTTGTGGTTGTTGATCAGTATCGTTTTGACGGCTCAGCAGCCGGCATGGGGAGCGTGAGCTATCTCGAACCGAATGAAGAGACAATCTATGAGTTTATCTTTGATTATGAAACCAAGGTGACGACAATTGAGACGGCATATGCCGGCGAGATTCGTGTTTTTGAGAACCCGTTGATTTACGGATGCTTCAACAACTGGAGCATTCGTGGCGAGAACGTGTTTGTGTTGGTGGATTATTATGGAGCCGGGGTCTATGAAGGGTCGCTTGTGCTACCAGGTTACGACGGCGACGACGATGGGCACATGCTGGTTGTGGTTCTGTCGAAAATCCTCTACGACGACGCCTGGGGAATCCGCTGGGGCGCGCACGAACAGTACCTGTTCGACGGCACGGCCGGTGGCATGGGAAGCGTTAGTTATTTAGCGCCCGAGGCTGAAACATTCTACACCTTCTTGTTTGATGAGAAGGATAAAACCACGACCGTGATTGCACCCGAGCATGGTGATGAGCGACTGATTCAGGGCCCGAGTGTCTATGGCGATTTCAACATGTGGGATTACTTCGGACCCAACTCCGTCTTCTTATACGATGAAGAAGGTGACGGCATCTATCGCGGCACGTTGGCCTTGCCAGCTTACACGGGCGACGGCGATGGATACTCGATCATCGTGGCCATCACGCATCAATTTTACGACGATGAGTGGGGACAACGCTGGGCAGTAGGCACGCAGTATAAACTTGACGGAGAGGCTGCCGGTATGGGGCAAGTGAGCTACCTTGCACCAGATGAGGACACCATGTACCTATTGACATATGATTCTGTGACCAACATCACTGAAGTGACCGTGCTTGAGGGCGGCGATGTAATCGCGTTTGACACCCCGAGAATTTATGGTGATTTTAATGGTTGGGCTATTAACGGACCACAAGCAATGGCTTTCCAAGCCACGGAAGATGAAGGCATTTATGAAGGTGAGTTTTATTTTGAGGCATATGACGGCGACGACGATGGCTACATGATTGCTGTGGTGTTGTCACAACGCTTCTACGACGATGAATGGGGCCAACGGTTTGGAGCCGAAGAGCAGTATCTGCTTGACGGAACGCCCGGTGGAATGGGTGTCATCGATACCTTTGCACCCGAAGTCAGCGGTGTGTATCGTTTCATCTATGATGCGACTACGAAGGAAACCACCATCGAACGACAAGACTGAACCTATCGAGTAAGCTTTCGGCCGGGGCCATGCGGCCCCGGCTACCATTCTTAAAGAGGCGATATTGTGTATAAGAAGAAAAACCGAGAACCAAATTTTACAAATCTTGAGCGGGTGCTGCAAAAACGAGTCCCTGAGCGTCCGGTGTTATTCGAGTTTATTTTGGGTGACAGCATCAAACGTTTCTTAACCGATGGACACTATGCATCCGATACCGATGAAGCTGAGGCTTATTGGACGATGCAGGCTTTTTACTCGGCCGGCTATGACCATTGTCCTGTGGTCGTTCGCGGCATGGAGTTCCTCCGAGGCGAGTTGGATGAAACTCATGCGACGAAATCTTTAAATGAAGGCGGACTTATCGCTGATTGCGAAAGCTTCACGCGTTATCCGTGGCCTTCGTTGAAGTCTTGTGATTTCGGATTGCTCGATCGCCTCGGCGAAAAACTGCCCAAGGGTATGCGTTTCGTGCCCTTTAGTCACGACGGCATCTTGGAAAACACGATTGCCATTGTTGGGTATGAAGCTCTATGTCTGATGCTTTATGATGATCCCAAACTCCTCGCTAGTGTGTTTCATGAAGTGGGACAGCGAATTCACGACTATTTCATCCGGTGCTTGGCCCATGACAACGTCGGAGCTGTGTTGCTCAACGATGACTGGGGATTCAAGTCACAGACGATGTTGCCACCGGATGTGTTACGCAAACATGTCTTCCCATGGTACGCCGCCGTAGCCAAAGAGGCCCATCGGCGTGGAAAGTACGTCATTTTGCATTCGTGTGGTCATTTCGAAGCCATCTTAGACGACATGACAGGCATGCTGGCGCTTGATGGGAAACATTCATACGAAGACAACATTTTACCAGTTGAAGATGCCTATGAGCTGTTGAAAGGTCGTGTGGCTGTCATCGGTGGGTTAGACGTCGATTTTCTGTGTCGTTCAACGCCGAAAGAAATCTTCAATCGCGCACGAAAAATGCTGATGCGAAGCGCCGAAAACGGCGGCTACGCATTGGGAAGCGGGAACAGCATCCCAGATTATGTTCCGTTAGAAAACTACTTAGCCATGCTTGATGCGGCTTTTGAAAAGGATGAGTGAATATCATGAGCAAAAACCATTTACTAGATGTGTTGAGTCACAAAACCGTTGACAGACCTGCCTGGGTGCCCTTCGCGGGAGTTCATGCCGGGTTGATTGGTGGGCATTCACCAAAAGCGGTGCTGACCGACGCAACCATCTTGACCCAAGCGTTGAAAGACGTTCACCGTCTTTATCAACCAGATGGCATGCCAGTCTCGTTTGATTTACAGCTCGAGGCAGAGATGCTTGGCTGCGAACTTAAGTACGCGCCACTGGGTCCCCCGCAAGTCGTCTCCCATCCACTTCAGCACGATAAGGAAATGCCTTGCGAATGCTTGATGCCGGATGAAGCCAGTGGCCGGTTGTCGGTTGTGCTGCAAGCAATGCGTACGCTTCGTCAAGACCTTGGCGACACGACAGCGCTTTATGGGTTGGTGTGTGGACCCTTGACGCTCGCATCACACCTTCGCGGAACGGGCATTTTCATTGACATGTACGATGACATGGATTACGTGAAACGGTTGATTGCGTTTTGCACACGCTTTATTCAACGCGTCGCATCGTTGTATATCGATGCCGGTGCCGATGTCATTGCCGTGGTCGATCCGTTAGTTTCACAAATATCCACAGAGCATTTTATCAGCATGTTGCATACACCATACCTTGATGTATTCACCACCCTGCGCGAGCAGAATGTGTACAGCTCTTTCTTCGTGTGTGGTGACGCGACCCGTAACATTGAAGCCATGTGTGCCACTGGTCCGGATTCCATTTCTATTGATGAGAACATCAACATGACAAATGCAAAAAAAATCACTGACCGTCACAACATCGTGCTTGGTGGAAACATCCCACTGACAACCATCATGTTGCATGGAAGCCAGCAAGACAACATGAAATACGTGGTCGATATGGTGGATGGCTTGGACGTGAACAACAAAAACCTCATTGTTTCACCGGGATGCGACATGCCTTATGAAACACCGGTTGAAAACACCATCGCTATTGCGCAGGCCGTTCGGCAGCTGGATGCGACGCGTAACGCGTTGCTTAACTACCAAAAAATTGATGAAGCGTCCGAAGACATCAAAATTCCAGATTATGACGCGCTTGAAAAACCATTGTTGGAGGTTTTCACACTGGACTCCGCGACGTGTGCCGCATGCACCTATATGAAAGCCATCGCGGATGACGCGAAGAAGCGTTATGGTAATGCCATTGACGTAGTGGAGCATAAATATACTGAGAAGGAAACGATTGCTCGTTGTCAAAAAATGGGCGTCAAGAATTTGCCGTCGATCTACATCAACGGTGAGTTACGCTTCGCCTCCATCATACCGAGTTTAGACGCCTTGTGTGTCGAAATCGATAAGGTTCGCTGAGGTGGATATCCGCTTTGTGTCAGGCTTCTTAGGCAGTGGAAAGACAACGTTTCTGGCTGAATATTTACGTCGCAGCCAGAAACGTGTCGGCGTCATCGTCAATGATTTCGGCGACGTCTCGGCAGACATAGAACTGCTGAAAGGGTTGACGTCGACGGTGAAAGACGTAAGCGGAGGGTCGATGTTCTGCGCATGCAAAAAAGAGGCATTTTTGACGACGCTTGCGCTTTATGCGCAAAGCGATTTAGATGAAATCATGGTTGAAACGAGCGGGTTTTCCAACCCATCGAATTTGCTGACGTTACTTGATGAGATTAAGGGACCGAATCATTTGCGGCATCGCGGGTTGATTACGATTGTGGATGCGAACATTTTTGAGAAAATATCGGCCACATGCCGAGCGGCCCGCGAACAAATTGTGCGCGCCGATTTATTGCTCGTGAGCAAAATGGATTTGAGCGAAGATACCATAGAAACCATGCAGGTTTGTTTACGTAAGCATAACGTGCACGCCCCTGTCCACCGACTCGACCATGGTCGTTATGAGGAATCATGGCTCAAGGGAATGCGCGTGCAAGACACACGGGGAATGTCAATCATGGATATGTCGCTTCGCAGCATCACCCTAAAGTTCACCCGTTTCCCGGACGAAGCGACCTTGGAACGGTTGTTGGCGGACATATGGCCGTACACCGAAAGAATCAAAGGGACGGTCATCGACCACGATGTACATAAGTATGTCGAGTATGATGAACAAGGCTTGAAATCAACACTGATTACACCGTCGGTGCAGGTCGGACTGACCCTGCTAGGCAGGAGCCCTGTCATGGACATGAAAGCAATCGAGACAGTGTGTCAAACGTATGGGTTTGTCTACGTAGCATAAAAAAAACCGACATGTCCATCGGTTTTAGGTTTTTGCGAATAATGCGGTGACAATTTCAGCCGCGCTGGCCGCATCGGGCGCATAATAATCTGCACCGATTTTCTCGGCGAACGACGCATTCACCGGCGCACCACCGACCATAATTTTCACGCGATCGCGTACGCCACGTGCTTCAAAGGTCGACACCACATCACGCATTTTGTCCATGGTCGTCGTCAACAAGGCTGAAACGCACACCACGTCGACATCGTGGGCCAACGCCTCATCCACAAAGCGCTCGGGCGGCACATCGACACCGAGGTCGATAATGTCAAGGCCGGCCCCGACCAGCATCATCTTAACGAGGTTTTTGCCGATGTCATGCAAATCGCCTTCGACAGTGCCGATCACGGCTTTGCCTTTCGGTTTCACACCCGATTCCATGAGCAGTGGTTTGACCATATCTAGACCGCCGTTAAGTGCTCTTGCGGCAATCAAAACTTCTGGTACGAATATCTCGTTTTTCTTGAATTTCTGTCCCACGACGGTCATGCCTGCGAGCATCGCGTCGAGAATCGCGTTGATGTCTTCGCCTCGATCTATGGCTTCTTGAACGAACGCTTTGACGTCGGGTGCGTTGCCGCCTTGCACGGCCTGCGACAGTTGATTGCTCCATTCCATGAATACTCACTCCTTTGTTGCCATTGTACCGCAGACAACATAGAATTCATAGAACATATCCGTTGAATACTTACTAGAAAGCAGGTGTAGGCCATCAAACACAAACAAACGTTACCCACCTTATCGCTTCAGGCGTTGCGTGAAGCGATGCGTGTTTCTGCTGAGACTTGGGAACACATGGTAAATGAGATTACATGGATGAAACGACGCATCGAACAACTGGCTGAACCGGTCCTTTACTATAAGAAAGCGTCATTAGAAATCAATGAAAGTACGGTGATGGGTAACCTTGAAGAGGAAGCGTTGTTCATCGGGGCATTCACGTTCGGTCAGGCCGTCTCGGAAGCAAAGCAATCGATGGAAGCGAGTGATGTCGTGCTTTATGACCACCTGCTTAACATTTATTTCCACCAATCGATTGTTGACATGCGAGCGTGGTTCGAAACACATCATGGATGCGTTTCGCCACCCCGAGATTTTGCGTTCAACGCTGCCGGGCTGAAACAGATGCGTGAAGTTATCCAAGAAGTCGAGACCACCGACATAACGATGAGGTCAAGCGGGTACTTGGTGCCAGAGAAATCCATGGTGTTTTATCTTACTAAAGCTAATGAAAAAAGTATCATAGCATGTGACTCGTGCGATGATGCGTCGTGCGTGTATCGCGAAGATTCACGCGTCACGCTGCGGGTAGAACACCCCAAAGGAACCGATGCGTATCCAGTGAAACGGGGTATTACGTTGTTGCAGGCCCTTCAAACTCACGGCTATCGGGTGCCATCGCCTTGCGGAGGGCGTGGAACGTGTCGAAAATGCGCCGTGACTATACGCGTGGACGATGGCCGAGAGTCGGTGTTGGCATGCCTTCATGTAATAAACGATCACACGCATGTCGAAGGGGTAGCACCAACCATCATCGAGCCGATTGACACCGCGTTTCCAATCCATGATATGGCGGCGCTACATCGAATGACATCTGAGGGCTTAACTCACATCGTTTTTGAGGATAATCCAATGGCTAAAGCTGGGGTTGGGGCGTACCCCTTTGTGCTTGCCATCGACCTTGGCACTACGACGATTCGTCTGCATGCTTGGGATCTTGATGGCACGCCGTTGGGAGGTATCCGCACTTTGAACCCGCAATCGTCGATGGGCGCGGATGTTGTTTCCCGTATTGAGCACGCTTCAAGAGGGGGCGGATTGGAAACGTTGCGCGCATGTGTGGTAGACGCGTTGAATGCACAACTCGCCACTCTTGCTCGCGAAATTGGACGCTCACCTGCCGATGTCGTTTTTACCATGCTCAGCGGCAACACCGTGATGCAACACATCGTGCATGGATTCCCAATCAGTCAGATGGGAAGGGCTCCTTATCCCCCGCACACGATGGAATCGGTCCTGTGTCCTGCTGCGTCGCTCGGATTCACATGGACCGGCGGTGTGTTCACGTTTCCTGTGCTTGCACCGTTTGTCGGAGGCGATGTCGTCGCCGGGTTACTAGCGCTTGATGAGACACAAGGCACGACGTTGTATATTGACCTTGGAACCAATGGTGAAATTGCCCTGTTGCATGACCAACGAATCTACGTTGCATCAACCGCTGCAGGACCTGCCTTTGAGGGTGGAAACATCACGTGTGGCATCGGCGGAATACACGGCGCTGTGTATGACGTGAAGATAAACGAATGTGATTTTACGTTGATGTATGAAGGAGATAAACCGCTTGGATTCAATGGAAGTGGTTGCATAGCCCTTCTCGCACGCTTGAGAGAATTAGGAATTGTTGACAAAATGGGCCGGTTGACGCAAACCGACGCTGAGGGAAAATTCGTCGTGTCTGAGGATCTCTATATTACCCAAGAAGATGTCCGTGAGATTCAGCTTGCTAAGGCGGCGATACGTGCCGGTATCCAGTCTCTCATACGCAAGGCGAACATCGCCGTTGAATCTGTTGAACATGTCGTGCTTTCAGGCGCGCTCGGCAATCGGCTGAATGCTGGTGATATGGCACGCATCGGGTTGCTTGACAAACCCTTAACGAAGCACATAAATCTTTTGGCGAATGCACCGCTTATAGGCATGCATGCGTTGCTTGGACACACGCGACCCAGCAACGCGTTGACCGATTTAAAAGAGCGTGTTGTGGCAATCACGTTAACCCAAAACCCGGATTTCATGGAAACGTACGTTGATTCGATGCATTTTGTGTCCTATGAAGGGAGTGACGACGATGCGAACTGAAACGCACACTGCAGCTAAACAAGCTCCGACAATACACCAGACGGAAGCGGTGTTAGGCCTAGAGAACGCGTTAATGCAAGCGCTCAGGTCTCATCGACTAGACATCGCGAAAAAAACACTCAACACGCTACTTGGTCAGGTGTTCGCGTCTGACAAACACAGCCTCGAATACATTAAAGACCGCTGTGCTGAGCTGATTACGCTTATGTCGCGAACCGTCTGTCGTCAATCGGTCAATGAAGCTTTCGACTTCGGCTATGAAGCACGCCAGAATCTTGCGACGATTGATGATAACGACGCTCTGTTGGTGTGGATGAATCACGTGTTAAAATGCTTCTTCGGATTTCTTGGAGACACCATACAAGAAGCTTTTTTCGTTGAGAGCGCCATGGCTTACATGCGCTCTCATGCACATGAGCCAATCACACTTTCGGAAGTAGCGCGTCAGGTATACATGAGTCCCGGATATTTCGGCCGTCGTTTCAAAGGTGAAACGGGAAAGACCTTCTCACAATGCTTAAAGCAAACACGCGTTGAACTATCGATTAATTACGTGAAAAACACAAGTTTTTCACTTGCAGACATTGCGCACGTTTTTAAGTTTAGCGATCAAAGCCACTACACACGTGCGTTTAAACAGGTGATGGGAAAAACACCCAATCAGTACCGCGCTGACTTGGTCGGCGAAGCGTGATCGAGCGCACGTTTAGACACCGCCACAAAGGATGCCCATGTTTTATGGCCCACACCTACGGTGATGGGCTTGTTTTACGTATTAAACAGAGCGGTTAGGCATCCGTGTGAGTCGATTACCAACAGGATAAAAACCATGCGAGCGCTCTGACACGCTGTTTAATGGTGGTCATGAGTCATGGATATTTCGAAGATGTTGCCCTTGCCCTAAGCGGTTTAAAACGAAAAACCATGTTTGAAAACGTTTTTAGAAGACCCGTTTACGTTGTGTTTTCACGGCCTATTGGCTATAATTAAGGTGAACGTAAATTCAAAGGAGGACTATCAAACATGGGAGTAAAAGTAGCCATTAACGGATTCGGTCGCATCGGTCGTCTGGCGTTTCGCCTGATGTTCGACAACCCTGAGTTCGACATCGTCGCGATCAATGATTTGACCGACGCCGAGTCGCTGGCGTATCTCTTGAAGTACGACACGGCCCAAGGTCGTTACAAACAAGACGCCATCACCCACGATGCCGACGGCATCGTCGTCGACGGAAAAGCGGTTAAAGTGTACGCTGAACGCGATCCAGAAAACTTACCTTGGTCAGAGCTTAACGTGGATGTAGTGCTTGAATGCACCGGGTTTTTTACCAGCAAAGACAAAGCCGAAAAACACATTAAAGCCGGCGCTAAAAAAGTCATCATCAGCGCTCCGGCCAAAGGTGATCTAAAAACCGTCGTTTACAACGTCAACCACGACATTTTGGACGGTAGTGAACAGATTATCAGTGCCGCATCGTGCACGACGAACTGCCTCGCACCTGTCGTCAAAGCGCTCGATGATAGCTTTGGCGTCAAACGGGGCTTTATGACGACCGCACACGCTTACACCAACGACCAAAACACCCTGGATGGACCGCACTCAAAACCGATCAGTGCTCGTCGTGGCCGCGCCGCCGCCGCAAACATCGTGCCCACTTCGACAGGCGCCGCCGCTGCCATAGGGCTCGTGATGCCACACCTTAAAGGTAAACTCGACGGCATCGCTTTGCGTGTGCCCACGGTGACCGGCTCGGCGGTGGATCTTGTTGTCGAGCTCGCGAAGCACGTCGATGTGAAAACCATCAACCAAGCGTTGAAAGATGCCGCAAATGAGTCACTTGGTTACACCGAGGATCCGATTGTATCCAGCGATACGATTGGCATGGAATACGGGTCGCTGTTCGATGCACAGATGACCAGCGTGCTTGACACCGACGAAGGCCAACTCGTGAAAGTCGTCATGTGGTACGACAACGAGATGGGTTACGTTGCACAAATGGTGCGTGTCATCAAACACATCGCCACGTTGTAAACCTTACCGCCGACTATGTCGGCGGTTTTTTCTATTCGATCACTCCTTGTTGTGAGGCATCGAGAAAATCATGACACCATCGACTACCGACGATAATTCGCATGTGCCGTAAGGCACTTGTGCCCTCACCTGAGGTAAAGTGACCCAGGTTGAAGGTGCTTTATGCTTTTTTATGTCCTGCTTACAAATGCACAACAAACATGATATAATACCGTTTGAGGTGATTGTATGACGACACACGCAATGGAAAACCGCAAAAACTTGCTTGCTCGCATGGAAGCAGGGTCCATGGCGCTTATTTGGAGCGGTTCAGCACCGCATCGCACCACGGATCAGCATTATGCTTACACGCCACAGCGCAACTTTTTTTACCTGACCAACGTGAATGAACCGAACATGGTGTTGATGATGCTTAAGGGCGAAAACGACACCCACTCGTGCTTGTTCATCGAGGAAAACACCGACCACATCATCAAGTGGGAAGGCGCCCGCATGGAAAAAGCGAAGGCGGCCGAACTCTCTGGCATCGATGAATCAAACATCATGTATGAAAAACAGTTCAAGCCCTATGTTGCCCAGGTCATGAACTACGCCCGATCGGTCATCGGTAAACCACCGAAGACGTTGTACCTTGACTTGTATCATGTCAAACCTGATGAAAAGCCAATTGCCCTAGACCAAGCGGGCTTCATTTTAGCCAATTACAAAGAACTTGATATTAAAGCAATCAACGAGCATACCTCGTACTTGCGTATGGTTAAACGCGACGTAGAAATCACGGAGATGGCCAAGGCGATTGAACACACACGCAAGGGCCTTGAAACCATCATGAAGAACCTCCCCTCGCGCACGCATGAATACCAACTTGAAGCTGATTTTCTGCATGAAATCACCCTCGCGGGGAGCGAAGGGAACGCTTTTGATACGATTGCCGCTGGTGGAGCGAACGCCACCGTGCTCCATTACGTCGCCAACCGCGACGCCCTCGATAAAGACAGCTTGATTTTGTTTGACCTCGGGGCGCTTCACAATAACTACGCGGCTGACATTTCTAGAACGTATCCGGTTTCAGGCAAGTTCACCAAACGTCAGCGCGACCTGTATCAAATCGTCCTCGACGTCAACAAAGCCACCATCGCCATGGTCAAACCTGGTGTCACGTGGAAGGAACTCAACGCGTTTGCGAAAACCATGCTCATTAAGCAAGCCAAAAAGCACCGGCTCATCAAAAACGACGCCGAGATAAATGAACTTTATTATCACTCGATTGGCCATTTCATCGGGCTTGACGTGCACGACGTTGGTCATTATGATCTACCGCTTAAACCTGGCATGGTTTTGACCATAGAACCGGGCTTGTATGTGAAAGACGAAGGCATCGGCATCCGCATCGAAGATGACGTGCTCGTCACAGAAAAAGGGTATCGAAACCTCAGCGAAGGCATCATCAAGGAAATTGATGACATCGAAGCCTTCATGAAACCCTATCGGCAATAATCGCCACACAAAAACCAATAAACCACTCCGGTCAAAACCCGCATAGGCGGGTTTTGCCTACGAAAAGGATGATTTCCATGAAACGTGTATTTTTCACCGTTATGCTGGTGATTATGGTGTGTGTAACCAGCGCGTGCGTGAGCACCGAGCGCGACGCAAGCGCTATCTATATTCCCACCGGTCAGCTTGAGCCTTATTACCCCCTCGACGTGTTTGATCTAAGTGAGATCCAGCTGGTTGTTTTATATCGCGATGGTGGTTCTGACACCATTGCTTTACATGAAACCATGCTTAGACGCGGTGATGCGGCGAAGTTGTTAAGCGTGGGTGAGCATGAAATCGAAGTGCGTTTCGGCGGGCAAAGCACCCGGTTCACGGTCGTGTTGGTTGATTCGGGCGAATCGATGATTGATTTTTATTATCTAAACGACCTCCACGGGGAAATGCTTCCCGGCCCTGGCATCGGCATGGCATACATAGGGAATCTCTTTAACGAGGCGCGCAATAGTGCGCCTGATTCGACAGTCATTTTAGCCGGGGGTGACATCCTTCAAGGAGCGTTGATTTCGAATTACGATTACGGCGAGACGTTAGTTGAACTGATGGACATGGTCGGTTTCGATGCCGCGGTGGCGGGCAACCACGAGTTCGATTGGGGCCTCGACATGGTCACGCGGTATTACCTGGATGAGGACGAAACGGTCTATCGAGCTCAACACCCGTTTCTTGGTGCAAACATCGTCTATGAAGGAACCACCATCATCCCCGAAGGGATCGAACCTTACACCGTGCTTGAAAAAGGCGACATCACCATCGGTGTGATTGGCACTATCGGTTACGGCTTAGAATCGTCGATTTCATACTTGATGGCTGAACCTTACGAGTTTTTAGATCCGGTGCCCATCGCTCGTAACCTTGCGCAGACGCTTCGCGTGGATTATCAGGTTGACATGGTCGTGCTTTTAACGCATGACACGGGCAACACCCTCAACGCCCAAGTGCGCAACTTCACCGGCGATGAGCGCATTGACATCATCTTTAACGGCCATAGCCACCGAGAGGAAATCTCTCCGTCTGCCACGGTTGAAGGGGGCGATACCCTGGCCATTCAGTCGGGAGGGTACGGATCCCATGTCGGGCATGTCCGCGTTGTCCTTAAGGACGGAGAAGTGGTTCGCATGCACGCACACAACCTGACGCGCAACGACGACGAGCGTTTGCGCCGGGCCGATGCCGAGGTGGAAGCGTTCCTTAACATTCGTCAAGATGAACTGGCGTATTATTACGACACGCTCTTGTACGCCGAACAGTACATTTCTCGCGCTGACCTCGCCGCGTGGATGGCTGATTTGATGCTTCAGATGGCTGGCGCCGATGTCGGCGTGCAAAACCTTGGTGGCACGCGTCATGACATCGACTCGGGGGAGGCTGTTAGCTTGGCGACGCTGCTGGCGGTGTTCCCCTTTCCCAATCAAGTGATGCGCGCGACCATCAGCGGTGATGATGTCACCCGACTTGCCTCACAAAACATTGCTGTCAATACCGTAGGCACCATCCATCCGTCGGGTGACTATGTGCTTGCGACAACCGATTTCTTGTTTTTTAGGGAGTCGAGCCAGCTTCGTGATAACAACACGGCGGAGGTCGTCTTTACCAACATGCAGCAACTCGTCATCGATGAACTGCTTTTGCAGGCAGAAACATACCACTCCTTCGACACGAATAACCCGCTTTTGTTACCGAATGAAGAAGGGTACGGCGAAGACGGATTTGAGTGAGGTAAAAGCCCAACACTTTGGGCTTTTTTCCTGGATGAACACGTGATGTTGACGGTTGTTGTAGGCCATCGATGTCGCGGCGTCATATTGACGAGACAGGCGACAGATTTTTCAGCATTGAAACGCATCTTATATGCTATAATGGTGGCGAGGTGAAGACGATGGCAACGCTTGAAGGCGAAGTGCGTAACGTGACGTTCTATAATGAAGAAAACGCGTACGCAGTGGTTAAGGTTAACGTGGATACCACGGATGCCCGCCACGGCCTTTTGAGCGCGCTTGAAGAAGGCGTGGTGACCGTAACCGGGTATTTCCCTAAACCGCTCAAAGGCGAGCGCTACCGTTTCACCGGCGAGTTTGTGCATCATGACCGCTTTGGAGAACAGTTCAACGCCACCGGCGCTGAAAAAATCGAAGAAGTCGGTATCTCAGGACTCATCGACTACCTATCAAGCGATTTGTTCCCGGGCGTTGGCGAAAAGACTGCCGAACGTATTGTTGAGACGTTAGGAAACGAGGCCATCAAAAAAGCGTTAGACGATCGCGACGCGCTCGATGCGGTGCCCCGGCTTTCTGCCAAGCAAAAAGACGCGTTGCTCGCCGGACTGAGGGCACACAAAGCCAGCGAACAAACCCTTATCAAACTCTATGAATACGGCATTTCCGGAAAACTGGCGATGCGGATTTTCAACACCTACCATGAGGCGACGTTGCGAAAACTCGAGGAAAACCCATACCGAATGATTCGTGAGGTCGATGGCATCGGCTTTGAACGAGCCGACCTCATCGCCCGCAAACTCGGCGTTGACGACACCGACGCACGGCGCATCAACGCCTTCATCGAACACACCTTCGCCCAGCTCGCCCTTCATCAAGGCCACACCGTGCTTGAGAAGGAGGACTTCATGGCCGCCCTCGTCGAGAGGCTTACACAGGATATCGACAACCTCAGTCATGACTTGATTGACACGGAGCTTGCGAGGTTGCTGAAAGCAGGAACCTTTGTCGAGGTTGACAGGCGGTTGACCTTAGGCTCGATTGTGAGGGCTGAAAAACGCATCGTTGAAAAAGTCGAAGCGCTTAATGCTGGAGAAAACGCGATCGATGAGACGAAGGCGCGAACCTTGATATCCGCCCTTGAAGCACGCGAAAAGGTTCGCTACACGAAAAAACAAAAAGACGGCGTTATCCAATCGCTCAAACACCGTCTCACGATTATCACCGGTGGACCCGGGACTGGTAAAACCACCGTCATCAAGGCTGTCATCGATGCCTATAGCCGTTATCATGGCATTCGTAATCGCGACGCGGATATTCGCTTAATCGCTCCTACGGGCCGCGCCGCTAAACGGATGGAAGAAGCGACGCAACACGCTGCGCAAACCATTCACCGTCTGCTTGGGTACGGGTATGATGGACGGTTTGAACACGACCGCTTAAACCCCGTGGAGGGCAAGCTGTTCATCGTCGATGAAGCCTCGATGATCGACCTCTTTTTGGCGGCGCAACTCTTTGAAAGCCTTCCGGATTACGCGCATGTCGTGCTTGTCGGTGATGATGCGCAGCTTCCGAGCGTCGGACCGGGACAAGTGTTTAAAGACCTGCTTGACTCACGAGCCGTGCCTTCGATTGAACTCGACGTCATCCACCGCCAAGAAAAGCAATCAAAAATCATTGAACTCGCAAGCCACATACGCGAAGGAAGGCTTCCCAAGGGACTGCATAAGGTGTATCCCGATCGCTACGTGTTCAAAGAAACCGTGGCCAATGTCCAATCGCGTCTCAAGCGCATCATCGACTACATGATTGAACAAGGTCATGATTTTCACAACGATATTCAGGTGCTCATCCCAATGTATCGCGGTCCCTCCGGCATCGACGAGCTGAACCGTTTCATGCAAACTACCTATAACAGTGGTGTTAAACGCACATTGGAATACGGCGACACCACGTTTAAAGAAGGCGACAAAGTACTTCAGTTGGTTAACCAAGTTGAAGACAACGTGATGAATGGCGATCAAGGAAAAGTGGTTCAGGTCGATGAAGAAGGTGGCATGATCACGGTCAACTTCGATGGGCATAACGTCTCGTATAAAACCAAAGACCTGGGGAACCTCGCGCTCGCCTACGCCATCAGCATCCACAAAGCCCAAGGCAGCGAGTACAAGGTCGTGATTCTTCCCCTCTTTTCACGGCATGCGGTCATGCTTAAGCGCAAACTCATCTACACGGCCATCACTCGGGCGAAAGCCACACTCGTCGTGTTTGGTGACGTGGATCGGTTGGCTTACGCCGTCGAACGCTTAGAAGAAGCACGGCACACGTTGTTGCACGCGCGATTGAACGCGCAATCGACGAAGAAACGTGTCGACGAGCCGCTGCCGCTTAAACGCGAAACCATTGATGAGTCAACACCATTCGACGGCGAGGATGTGCCGTTTGATGAAAACGGCGAGGACCTCGAAGGGAAGACGCCTTACGATTTTTGACCGGCGTATAACCGTTGCAATTTCTTCGGTTCTTGTGTATAATGAATGCGATTGATGACGAAGATGAGTAGCGCATGGACAATCTATAGCGAGTTTGTGGTTGGTGAAAACAAACGTGCGTCGTGCGTGAAGCTCCTTTCGAGAGGCGTGTGAAATACGCCCGACTTCGCCCCGTTACGGCGACAGAGTGCTAGAAATTAGAATCAAGGTGGTACCGCGGAATTTTTTCGTCCTTACTGTGTTTTTTAAGGGCGTTTTTATTTGATTTGGAGTGATAATACATGAACAAACTGTCTGGACACGATATCCGTAAAATCTGGCTCGAATTTTTCGAAGCCAAAAGCCACAAAGTGGAAGAGAGCGCGAGTTTGATTCCGATCAATGACCCCTCGCTTTTGTGGATCAACGCTGGCGTAGCTCCGCTTAAGGGGTATTTTGATGGGTCGCGTACGCCGGAGAACCCACGCATCGTCAACGCGCAAAAGTGCATTCGCACCAACGACATCGACAACGTCGGGAAAACCGCGCGTCATCACACGTTTTTTGAAATGCTCGGCAACTTCTCGATTGGCGATTATTTTCGCGACGAAGTCATTCCTTGGGCGTATGAACTGTTGACGGATAAAACCTATTTCGGCATGGATCCAAAGAAGCTATACATCACGGTCTACCCAAGCGACCACGAAACCAAACAAGCCTGGATAAAAGCGGGCATTCCCAACGCACGCATCATCGAAAGCAAACACAACTTTTGGGAAATCGGCGCCGGCCCTTGTGGGCCCTGCACCGAAGTATTTTATGACCGTGGCACGGCGTTTGGCGAAGGCGATTTGTCGCTGATTCGAGACGACGTGGAAAACGATCGGTTCATTGAAGTATGGAATATCGTCTTCTCCCAATTCAACGCCAAAGCGGGCTTAACGCGCGAGGAATACCCGGAACTTCCGAAAAAGAACATCGACACCGGCGCCGGCCTTGAACGCCTCGCTTGTGTGAGTCAGCAGACGGAGACCAACTTTGAGACCGATTTGTTCTTTCCCATCATCAAACACATCGGCCGAATCGCCAAAAAACCATATGGTGGGGAGATGAGTTTTAAGGTCATCGCTGACCATATCCGCAGCGTCACCTTTGCGGTTGCTGATGGGGCTACGCTTTCAAACGACGGCCGCGGTTATGTGCTGAGACGACTGTTGCGGCGGGCGGTCAAACACGGCCGGACCCTCGGCATTGAAAGACCGTTTCTCAAAGAGCTTGTGGAGACCGTTGTCACCATGTTTGAAGACGCCTACCCCACCTTGCGTAAGACCGACACGTTCACCAAGCAGGTCATTGAAAAAGAAGAGCGTAAATTTCTAGAAACGTTGCACCAAGGCGAAAAAATGCTCGAAGACATCATGATGAACCAACCGACCATGATTTCCGGCGCCGACGCGTTTAAACTATACGACACCTATGGATTCCCCGTTGAGCTGACCGAAGAGTATGCCTCCCAACAAGGCATCACCGTCGATAAACACGGATTTAACATGGAGATGCAAGCGCAAAAAGAACGCGCTAGAAACGCCCGAAAGACCTTGCGCACCATGAAGGACCAAAACGAAGCCTACCTTAACTTCCATGAACCATCGCGCTTTGTCGGCTACGACACCCTTAGCGTGGAAACGGAGATTATTAAGGTGTTTAACGAAGGCATCGTGGTTAAGGAAACGCCCTTTTACGCTGAAAGCGGCGGACAAGTGTCCGACCGCGGTGTGGTGGTAAAAGACGGCGTTTCATACGACGTGCTCGACGTCGAAAAACTGCCCAACAACCAGCATCTGCACACGGTGGATGGCAACGACTTGTATGTCGGTGATGCGATCACCATGTACGTTGATGAAACCAGTCGTCACCGGACGATGGCTCACCATTCGGTCACCCACCTTCTGTATGCGACGCTGCGCGACGTGCTTGGCGATCACATCAGCCAACAAGGGAGCCTTGTCGGTCCCGATTATTTGCGATTTGACTTTAACCACCACGAAAACCTTGACGACCAAACCCTGCTTGAGATCGAGCGCCGCGTGAACGCACGCATTCGTCAAGCTATCGACGTCGACATTCGCCAAGGCACTGTTGATGAGGCCAAAGCCCAGGGCGCTATCGCCGAGTTCGGTGAAAAATACGCGCGCAGCGTGCGGATGATTGACATGGGTGACACCCTTGACTTGTGCGGTGGCACGCACGTGGAGAACACCGCCGAGATCGAACGCTTTGCCATCGCTTCAATCGAATCCAAAGGCTCCGGTGTTTTCCGCATCACCGGCCTGGCGAAAGATCAGGTTGCCAGAATCGACGACTATTTCGCGGGCATTGACGAAAACGTTCGGTTTTTACGTGAAAAAATTAATGCGTTGATGACAAAAGCGGAACATGAAGGCTTCTCCATCACGGTCAAACTTCCTGAAAAAGCACCTGTTAAAGGATCATATCAAGACATCATCAATCGACGTGCCTACTACGACCGCCTACAAAAAACCGTGAAGCATCTTGAAAAACAGGTGGATGAAGCGCGCGAAAAAGCTTCGCTTGAAGACATGAAGCGCTACCTCGACATGCGTGAAGACGATCGCATCGTCATCAAGACGGATCACTTGGATGCGAAGACAGTCAAGCTGCTTGCCGATCGTTTGATGGACCATCTCACAACGGGCGTGGTTTTTATCGCTAACCGCCTTGATGACAAACTGCTTTTTGTGGCTAAGTCAACACGCGAGGATGTGCACGCGGGCAACCTCGTTAAATCGGCAGCGAAGCGTGCCGGCGGTGGCGGAGGCGGCCGACAAGATTTCGCGCAGGCCGGCGCCCGTGACGTCGAGAAAATCGATGACGTCATCCGTCACGTCAAGGAGACCCTCGCATGAAAGCCCTCGGTCTCGACGTCGGCACCCGGACTGTCGGCGTTGCGGTGAGCGACCCTCTGGGGCAGCTTGCCAGGGGGCTTGAGACCATCCGTTTTGAAGCGGGTGATTGGGAACGCGCCGCTTACGAAGTTGTCACTATCGCCGCCCGTGAAAACGTCGTCGCCATCGTCATCGGTTTACCGATCAACATGGATGGCAGCGAAGGTGAACAGGCGGCAAAGACAAGATCGTTTGGGGCCTTGCTTGAACGGTTAATCAGTGTGCCGTTGCACTATCAAGATGAGCGGCTCACCAGCCGTCTCGCCCGGCGTCAGATGATCGACGCCACCATGCGAAAAAAGAAACGTCAATCACGCATCGACACACAGGCCGCTACCATTATCTTACAGGCCTACCTCGATGCCAAATCATAGGAGGATTGCCATGGATGAACGCACCCTGCGCGTCGAAGACGCCGAAGGCAAAGAACACGATTATGAAATCTTGTTTACTTTCACCTCGGAGAAGACAAAAAAGTCTTATGTTGTCTTCAAAGAACCCGGGGATTCGGAAGAACTTTATGCCTACATTTTCGACGAAAACGACACCGAAGGCGGGAAACTGACGCCGATTGAAAACGACGAGGAATGGGACGAAGTCGAGGATAAGATTGAAAACTACCTCGACGACCATGAGGAGTAACGATTACTTGTCGGGGCTTTCGCGGATTGCTGAAGCCCCGGCACTTCGTCGTTTGCGCGACGAAGCAGCCACGCGTAATGTGCCGATCATCACTGAGGAAGGCGCAGCGTTTTTACGTCAATTGACCACCCTGTTAAAACCGGCACGCGTGCTTGAAATCGGCACGGCTATCGGGTTTTCTGCTGCTGTGATGGCATACGCTTACGATGGGGCCATCATCGACACCGTGGAGAAAAGAATCACCTTGGTCAACGAAGCAAAACACAACCTGTCCAAGCTCGCGTTGATAACGCGTGTGCGTGTCCATCACGAAGATGCGTTGGCGTTTACGCCTGATGCTAACACCGCGTATGATCTCGTCTTCATCGATGCAGCAAAAGCACAAGGCGTTCGGTTTTTTGAACGTTTTGCTCCTTATGTCAAGACAGGCGGCGTGATCGTTGCTGATAATTTGCTGTTTCACGGGTTGGTGGGTCAAGCTCCTGATTCCAAAGACCTTGCACAGCTTGTGCGCAAAATCGACCGCTTCAATCGTTATGTGCTAGATCGAGACGATTTCGATTCAATGATTTACACCGTCGGTGACGGAATGAGTGTGTCTATCAAGAAAGGGTGAGGCGATGAACCTGGCCGTGACCTATGATCATGAATCCACGTTGAAGGCGCAAAAAGAAGCCGGCGCCGACATTGTGATTGTCGGCGTCGAACGTTTTTCTATGCGGATGAAATCACCCTTGTCACTGGAAGCGCTTGAAGGGGTTGTTAAGGCAGCACACGCCTGTGGCATGGCCTGCTGGGCTAACCTGAATGCGCCGATTCACGAACCCGACCTTGACATGCTCAAAACCACGCTGAACGAGGTGCTCGCAACCGACATTGACAAGGTGTTGTTCGCCGATTTGGCGGTGTTTAACGTGGCGGGCAAAGCCACAAACCGGCTGATTTACCACCCCGATACCTACGCCACGGACCTTGGCGATAGCCTTTTTTTCGCCCGTGAAGGTATCGGCGGCATCGTCGCCGGGCGCGAGTTGACCATTGACGCCATCGAGACCATGAGCGAAGGACCGCTGCCGGTCGTCATCGTCGGTCACGGACACCTGCCGATGTTTCATTCGCGTCGCCCGCTGGTAGAACACTACGTTGAACACACCGGCGATGCCACCCCCGACACGATTAAAACGAAGAAAACCCTCACGCTTGTTGAATCAACACGCGAGGAGGCGTATCCGATTGTGCAAGACGGGTTTGGAACGCACGTTTTTCGTGCCAAACCGACGGCGAGTTTTGCGGTGTTAGAGCGCTTGAAAAACGTCGTTGACACCCTCGTTGTTGACGGGCTATGGTTCTCGCCTGACGTCGTTCTTGATACGCTAAGCGATTACCGCGCGAGCTTGTCAGGGAAGGCACCAAGACAATCATACGATCATTGTGACACGGGGTTTTACGACAAGCGCACGGTTACCATGAAGGAGGATGTCTGATGCGAAAACCGGAACTCTTGGCACCGGCAGGCGACCTTGAAAAGCTTAAGATTGCGCTGCTTTACGGTGCCGACGCGGTGTTTATTGGTGGGAAACGCTTTTCACTTCGGGCGCGGGCGTCCAACTTCGACCTTGACACGATTGCCGACGCCGTCACGTTCGCTCATGCCCGAGGCAAAAAGGTTTATGTCACCACCAACATCATCCCGCAAGCCGGTGATTTAGCAGGGTTTGTCGAGTACGTCAAACAGCTCGAAGCCCTTCAGGTGGACGCCGTCATCTGCGCCTCAGCGGCGATGATTGACATTGTCCGAACGCACACCAACCTCGAAATTCACCTCTCAACACAACAATCAATCACCAACTCGAAGGCCGTTGCTTTTTGGGCGGAGCGTGGCGTGAAACGCATCGTGCTCGCCCGAGAAGTGACGCTTGAGGAGTTGAGCATGCTGAGTCCTAAGGCTTCCATTGACCTTGAGGTGTTCATTCATGGCGGCATGTGTGTATCCTATTCCGGCAAGTGCACGCTTTCAAACACCATGACCGATCGCGACGCCAATCGTGGTGGATGCGCGCATTCGTGTCGCTGGGATTACGACCTATTTGACGGCGAAGTAAAGCTGAACACGTCCATGCCGTTTTCAATGGGGTCGAAAGACTTGCAGACGGTCCGGCATGTATCCCAGCTCGTTGACCTTGGTGTGGCGTCGTTAAAAATCGAAGGACGGATGAAAAGCATCCACTACATCGCCACGGTCGTGCGGACATACCGTAAGCTGATCGACGACATCTGTGATGAGATCGAGGTTGATTTACCTAAATATTTGCTGGAAATCAAGAAAGCCGAGAATCGGCTGACGAGCCACGGGTTCATGGCGGGCATGACATCAGTCAATGAACAGCTATATAACCTTCGAAGCGAACAACCGACCCAAGCGTTCGTCGGGTTGGTCATCGACTATGACGCGTTGACGCACACGGTCACGTTTGAACAGCGCAATTACTTTGAGGCGGGCGATATTCTCGAGGTGTTAAGCCCGCGGTTTGAGCCCGTCAGCCTCAAAGTCGAGGGGCTAAGAGATGCCGACACAGGTGAGGTGGTCGACGTTGCGCGCCACCCAAAACAACGGCTTACCATGCCAACACCAATTCCGCTTGAGCCGTTTGACATGGTGCGTCGTGCCCGCGTGAAATAACGGTTGTAAGGCGCATGAAAACATGGTAAAATTGTGAAATATAAGGCATAAGATGGAGGCATCACATGGAAATGAATAATTCCTACAAATTAACTAAACAAGGCCTCGAGGAGCTGAAACAAGAACTCGAGAAGCTTAAGACTGTTGAACGCGAGCGTAACTTGGAAGCGCTTAAAGACGCACGCAGCCAAGGTGATTTGAGCGAGAACGCCGATTATGATGCGGCCCGCGAGGAACAAGCCCGCATTGAAAAGCGCATCAAAGAGTTGGAAAACATCGTGAAACATGCGGTCTTGATTAAAGAAGACAACACGCGTAAAGTGAACATCGGCAAATCGGTCGTGCTGCAAATCAACGGCAACACCTCCACCGACTACACCATCGTCGGGACGCTGGAAGCGGACCCGCTCAACAACAAAATTTCTAACGAATCGCCGGTTGGTAAAGCGGTTATCGGTCATAAGAAAGGTGACAGCGTCACCTTCAAAACCGACGCAAACCGTGAGATTCAAGTGAAAATCGTCGACGTGAAATAAAGAATGCTCGCCATTCTTTTTTTCGTCGAAGGCAGGTGAGACGATGCATATTGGATTAATCTTTGCGATGCAAGAAGAACTGGATGCTTTTTTGTCGCGGAACGACGAGGCAAAAACCCACCGCCATAAAAACGTGCGCATCACTGAGATCAACGCCGGCGAGCACACGCTTTTTTGCGTCCTCTCAGGGGTTGGAAAGGTCAACGCCGCATACGCCACATCGGTGCTTATTCATCATCACGACGTTAAGTTGATTATAAACAGCGGTGTCGCCGGCGGGCTCAACGTTGAGGTTGGCACGCTCGTGCTCTCACGGGCTGTGGTGCATCACGACGTCGATGTGACGGCGTTCGGCTATGAAGTCGGACAAATTCCTGGGTTTAAGCCGACGTTTTTGGCCGACACAGCCTTGCTTCAACGTGCCGAGCGCATTGCGAAAGCGCAAGGGTTGGACGTCGTAACCGGACTGATTGCGTCAGGCGACGCGTTTGTCACTAACCTGAATACCATTGAAAAACTGCTCGGTAGTTACGATGATGTGCACGCCATTGAGATGGAGGCGGCGGCAATCGCTCAAGTGTCGACGCTTGAGGGCGTACCTTTCTTAATTATTCGAGCGATTTCCGATGTCATCGGTAAGGACGCCCAAGTAGAGAGTTTTAAGGCGTTCTTAATCAAAGCCGCTGCCCGATCGGCGGCATTGCTGAAAGCGTTGCTCGAGGAACAATGAGGCTCATTAAACATCACGACGGTGTGCCATACGCTTTTCACGTCACCAGGCGCCGGCATCAACAACGCATTGTCATGCGTCCAAGTCGCCCCGGTGAGTTTCGCCTCACCGTACCGAAGCGCACCTCGCGGCGGCTCATTGAAGCGGTGATTGAGGAAAACATAGACCGGTTGTTAGCGATGCCGATGCCGACATACCCGGCCGAGTTTGAAGCAGGCGATACCATCAGCCTTTTTGGCAAGCCCTTAACGGTGCTAGTGGGCAAAGGGGCATCGCCCGTCTCTGGCGTCAAACAGGTAGTTGTGCCACCAGACATCGACACCAGTCGTTATATCCGACGGGTGCTCACAGACGCCCTCAATGAAGCCGTGACGCAGCTTGTAAAGCGCCATGAAGGATGCGTGCGGCGCCGTTCGCTTGGAAGTTTGCGTTTTACGGTGCGCCCGATGAAGAGCAAGTTTGGCAGTTGCCGACCCGACACGGGACGTGTCACGTTGAATTTGGAACTCGCCCACTACCCCGAACCTTTCCTCGAGATGATTTTCTTGCATGAAATAGCCCATCTCGATTATCCTAATCATCAAGAGGGATTTTATGGTCTGATGGATAAACTCTCACCCAACCATCGCTCGTTGCGCAAACAGTTAAACCGTCTGCGTCACGCGCTACTGTATGAAGGATTTGCCGGGCTATTGACTGCCCTGAAGGATGGAGAACGCCATGATTAGTTGCTTGATTAGCACAAAAAAATGCATTCCACGCGGCCATTACGAGGCCGTTGAAACCATCGATTTTAACACCCTTTACCACAACGTCGGCAAACGGCTTCTGTTGTTGGATTTGGACAACACGCTGATTCCTTACGACGTGTTTGAGCCGACCGAAACACACCGTGATTGGATTCGTCAGCTGCAAGCCATCGGCTACGAAATCATCCTTGTGTCCAACAACCACGGCTTGCGCATCAAACGTGCGCAAGAGGTTTTGGATATCACCGTCGTGGGATCGGCAAAGAAACCGCTGAAATGCGGTTTTAAGCGTGCGATGCGCTTGGCGTCTAAACATTACGAAAAAGCGGAGGTCATCGTCGTCGGCGATCAGCTGATGACCGATGTGTATGGCGCTAAACGCAGTGGGTTGGATGCGATATTGGTTCAACCGATTAAACGGCGTAGCGAAAAATGGTACACACGCATTTTACGAAAAATTGAAACCTCCGTGCTTAGACGCATCGAAAAGAAGTACCCCGAAATCTATCAGGAGTTAAAACTCGATGAGCGCGGTTAAATGTCATGGTTGTGGCGGCACACTCCAAAACGCCGACCTGGACGCCCCCTTTTACACGCCTAAAACACCTTCCGACGACGTGCTTTGTCAACGTTGTTATCGGATGCGTCATTACGGCGAGGTTTTGCCTGCGAGGGTTGATGCACGCGCCTACACCGACATGCTTCGTGAGACGAACATCCAACGGGCGCTGGTGGTCAACGTCATCGATTTATTCGATCTCGAGGGATCGATCTTACCTAACATTAATGCTTTAACCAACCAAAGCGATGTGTTGGTCGCCCTTAACAAACGCGACGTGCTACCTCAAAGCGTCAACGATGCCAAACTGCGTCATCGTGCGTTACCGATGTTGAAGCGACGGGGCCTCCTGGCGAAAGACACCGTGGTGGTCAGCGCCGAGAAAAAACAGGGCATTGATCGGTTGATTGACACCATCGCAAAACTGGCCCGAGGCCGTGATATTTATGTTGTTGGTGCCACCAACGTCGGTAAGAGTTCGCTGATCAATGCAATGTTGTCGGCGGCGGCATCGCGATCGCTCAACCCCATTACCGTCTCCAAAGCCCGTGGCACGACACAAGGCCTCATCGCGATACCTTTTGAGAAAGCGACACTGTATGACACACCGGGGCTTTACAACCCCAATCACGCATCGGCTTTCTTAGACGAGAACGCGGTCAAGTTGGTGCAACCAACCAAAGAAATCAAGCCACGCGTCTATCAACTATCTTCGCCACAAACGCTCTTTATCGGTGGGTTGGCCCGCTTAGATATTGATGCGCAAAGCGCCGTGTCGGCGATTGCCTACGCAGCCAATGCGATACACGTGCATCGCCGGAAAACCGACGGAGCCGATGCGTTTTTCACCGCGCATGAAGGAAAAAACCTAACGCCTAGTGCCGGCGTGCTCAATCAGAAGACGGCTTTCACACTGCGCCAAGGCAAACATGACATCGTCATCCCCGGTCTTGCTTTCATCAGCATAGACGGTCCTGTGCGCGTCACGGTTCACACACCGAAAGGACTCAACCCCTACAAACGGGAGGCGCTGATATGATTGAACGAATTAAAGCAGATTTGCGGCGCATCTACCGCCACCGACCCGATCGGTTGCGCCATGTCTATGGCGTCCGCGACATGGCTGTGCGACTCGGGAAGTTGCACGGCGCTGATGTTGATAAATTGCGGTTGGCCGCGTATTTGCACGACATCACCAAACATGAAAACGAGGCCTTTCAACGAACCTGGGCGCTTAAACGCGTCGATGAGGCAACGTTGCGGCGTTTTGATAAACCGCTTTGGCACGCCTACAGTGCCGCGGCGCTTGCGAAACACAGCTATGGCGTGGACGATGAGATGGTGCTAAAAGCGATTGAACATCACACCGTTGGACGCCCTGACATGAGCCTCATTGAAAAAATCCTTTTCATCAGCGATTACATTGAACCAACACGCCTTTACCCAGCCTGTGTGAAAGCCCGAGAAATCGCCTTCAACAATCTTGATGAAGCCGTGAAGGTGGCGCTGGAAGAGGGCATACGCCATTACGAAAAAGTCGGTGGGAAGATACCGGACCTCGCCTATGACGCACACCACCATTATGCCAAACAAGGAGGCCCTCATGAGTAAAATCAAACTGATTGTTGAAGCGCTTGACAACCTAAAACTCCAAGACATAGTTGTTTACGACATGCGAGAACGAAGCCCGTTCTTTGATTATTTCGTGTTGTCGACGGCCACAAACACCCGTCAGCTTAAAGCCGCTGTAACCCATGTGAAAGACCATTTATCCGCAGAAAAATATCCGATGCCAGCCATCGAAGGAACGCACTCGAATGCGTGGATTTTGATGGATGCCAAAGACATCGTTGTGAACATCTTTACCGCCGAGGAACGCGCGTTTTATAACATTGAGAAGATGTGGATGGACGTCGAAAAAATCGATCTGGCAACACTTTGAAGCACACGTATGACGCGTTGGCGAGCGTGTATGATGCGTTGGTTGATCAATCGATTATCGACACCACCATCTCCCTGATTCAACAACACGCCGCATGTGGTCGCGTGCTCGAAGTGGGGTGTGGCACCGCCGGTGTGTCGCGTCGTTTGGCGCGGTCTGGTTACACGGTGGACGCCTTTGACAGCAATGAAACGATGCTTGAGGCTGCGGCATATCACGTCGGGGAAGAAGGGGTGCGTGTCACCTTGTTTCATCACGACGCCACTCAAGCGTATGCCGGCGGCTACGATGTTGTCGTGTTGGCCGTGGATGTGGTGAATCATTTCACTGAAATCGCCGATGTCAAGGCCGTGTTGGACCATGCGTCTAACGCGTTAAATCCGCGGGGAATTCTCGTGTTTGACGCGCTGCGAATCGACTACATCCGACAGCTGGTAGGTCACGAAGAAACGATTAACGTTGAGGGCGTTGTGTGGCGATGGTCGGTTGCGCCATTCGGACGTGACGGTGTGCGCCACCGCATCGAAGCACACGGTCAGGTGTTTGAACACCGACAGCGTGCGTTTGTCCTCGAGGATTTGATGACGTTGCTGTCGCCGCTTCGCTTGATTGCACGACATGACACGGCGTCGCGATGCCACGTCGTGTTTCAAAAGTAATGTGACACCCCGCGCGTATCATCGCGTTGAAAGGGGTGTTTTTTTATGGTGTTGGATAAAACAACGAAGACCGCGTTGGCGGTGGCATCGCTCGTGCTTGGGCTCGCCATTTTGTTGGTGGTAAGCCGTGTGCGAACTCACGAAGCGCCCGAAACCTTGTTTGTTGATGTCGTCTCGGATGTACCTGAGGAGACGTGGATGATGGTGGATCTTAAAGGGGCAGTGCGCATGCCTGGGGTCTATCGCGTGGCGCAAGGCACACGGCTTTTTGAAGTGATTGAGCGGGCTGGCGGACTTAGAAACGATGCCTGCGTGGAGGCATTGAACTTGGCGCAAGTGTTGGTTGACCAACGCATGATACGCGTGCCTTATGTCGGTGAGGACATCACCGATAACGGGAAAACATCGCTTTCCACCGCAACCCTGGAGGCGTTGGTTAGTTTGCCTTCGATTGGTCCAGCGACGGCCGAACGCATCATTGAATACCGCACCGAGCACGGCCCGTTTCAATCGGTGGATGAGGTTGTGAACGTCAATGGCATCGGCGAGAGCACACTTGAAACGATTCGACCGTACGTGGTGCCTTGAGGGAACGCTCCACTGGCCGGCGCTCATGGTCCTTGGGCTTGCGCTTTCGCTTTGGTTTTGGCCGGTGTGGGTCCTGGTCGGTTGGTTTGCTTATACCATGAGGCGCTTAGAGAAGCCGGTGTGGGTGGTGGCGTTACTCGTAGGTGTGCTTTTTTGTCTGCGCCAGGCGACGTATTCAGTTGAACGTTTAGATGCGGGAACCTTCACGGCGAGGGTTTGTCGTGTGGAACGCGGCGGAACACGTCTGGTGGTGGATGCGGATGGGGTGCGCGCGTGGGTGTATGTGAAACAGACCGCCGCCCGTTCGGGCGACGATGTTCGCATTGACGGTCGACTTAGTCGACATGACTCGCGGGGAATGCCGCGTGCCTTCGATTATCCGGCGTATTTGGAGGCCAATGGCATTGGCGGTGTCGTTTATGATGCCGAGGTTAACGTGTTGGCACGTGGTGCGAGCGTCTATCGACTGCGCGAAACCGTTGAACGAAGGGTTATGCGCTTTGATGAGGCACACGCATATTTGTCTGCTTTTTTATTGGCAGAACGCGAAGGCATTGAAACGACAGGGGTGCTTGGGCAGGCGCGTTTTTTGGGTGTGGCTCACGTGTTTGCAATCAGCGGCATGCATGTGACGTTGCTTTCGGGGATGGTTGGCAAGGCGGTGATGGCATTGAGTAAACGCACTGCCCTCGCTGAAGCCGCGGCGGCGGTTGTGGCGCTCATGTATGCGCTTGTGGCGTCGTTTTCGCCTTCGGCGATGCGTGCGGCGATGCTCGTTGGGTTTATCGTGACGATGCGACAGTTTCACACCCGCCATACGACGTTTGATGCGTTGTCGCTTGCGTTTGTGGTGTCGCTTTTCATCAACCCATTGGTGATACGGCTTGCGGCCTTTCAGTTAAGTTTTTTGGTTGCGGCTTCCATCCTTTTAGTTCGTGAAACCATGCAACACAAGACCGCTCTTCAACAAGCCTGGCGGGTGAGCGTGATCGCGTGGTTCGCAACCGTACCGATTGTGAGCACATTTGAGGCAGCGCTTCATCCCTTGACGGTGGTGCTGAACGTCGTGGTGGTCGGCGTGATGTCGGCGGTGGTGTTGCCACTGGCATTCATCACGTTTGCGTTGCCGGCGATGGAACCGTTGTTTCTGCTGGTAATCCAAACGTTTGAAACGGTGATTGAAGCCGTTTCAATGGTTTTTTCTTGGCGGTTTCGGCTTTATTTCTCTTCGCCGTATGTGGTGCTGCTTTACTATGTGATTTTTGTGATGATTTACGCCACGCAAACGCATCGATTTCGCTACGTGGTGGCGCTTGGGGTGTTAATGATAGGGGTGCATCTGACGCCGTACTTAGACCCGAGGTCGCACGCGATTTTCTTCCATGTGCACGGCGATGCAGCCTTGCTTCGCGATGCGCATAACCGTTGCACGGTGTTAATTGACACCGGTGAGGGCGACACCGCCGATGCGCTTGTGCAAAGCTTGAGGGGATTGCATGTCACCCGGCTGGACTATGTGTTTATCTCACACAGACACACCGATCATTACGGTGCATATGATGCCGTGTCTGAAGCCTTCCCCATCGGCCACACCATCACCAACGTCAACCAAGCGTTGGTGGAAGGGGAGGTCTTTACGTGCGGGAATTTAATGTTTTATCTGTTTCCAACGCAAGGGGTTTTCACATCGGAAAACGACCGATCGATGGTGATGAAGGCATGGTTGGAAAACGAGGTGTTGTTGTTTACGGGGGACATTGAAGGGCCGCGTGAAGCGGCGATGCTCGACGAAGACTTAAGGGCGACGTTGCTAAAAGTTGCGCACCACGGATCAATTACCTCAAGCAGCGAGGCATTCTTGAGCCGTGTCGGCGCTGATGAGGCGCTTATTAGCGCGCACCGGCATAACCGCTTTAACCATCCTTCGCCGGTGGTGGTGAGGCGGCTTGAAGCGCACGCAATGCGTGTGCATCGCACTGATCAAGAAGGGACGGTGTGGTTTCGTTATTTTTGGGGTTCCCGAACGAAAACCACCGTGCCCTGAGGTGGATTGTGGTACAATGGGTGTGATGAAAGCTGGTGATACGATGGACCCGCAAGTGATTTTGTTCTACGGGGAAGACACGTTTTACACAAAACTAAAAATGAATAAAGTCATTAAGCGTTTTGACGTAGACGAATACAACATCACGCATTACGATTTAGATGAAACGCTTTTGCAAGACGCTGTTGCTGACGCGATGACGATACCGTTTATGAGCGATATGAAAGTCGTCATCTGTCATAATGCCCGGTTTTTGGGCAAGGAGAAAGCAAAAAAATCGCTGCCTCATGATGAAGCGATGCTCGGGGCGTACTTGCAAAACCCACCTGAGGAGACACTGTTGATTGTGACGGCACCGGTGAAGCAACTCGACGATAAACACGCCCTTGTCAAGCAATTTCGCAAGCACGAAGTGGTCGAGTGCAAACTGAAATCATCACAAGATTTGGTCGCATGGGCACGGAGGCAGTTTGGCCAACACGCCATCAACGTCGATGAAGATGCGCTTAAAGCGTTCATGAAACGCGTTGAACACAGCACCGAATTCGCGTACCTTGAGATGCGGAAACTGTTGCTTTACGTCGATGAGGGTAAGCACATCGACTTAGCGACAATTGAAAAAGTGGTGACGAGGAACGTTGAAGACAACGTCTTTGCAATCACGAATGCGCTCTTAAAAAAAGACGCCCGCCGCGCCCTTGAGGTTTACCGTGATTTAATTGCGCACAGCGAAGACCCACTGCGTATTTTAAATATCATTGTGACGAAATACCGCGAAATGTTGCATGCGCGAACGCTGTTGGACAGAGGGAAGACCCAAGCGGACATTCAAGCGTATTACAACGTCTCTAGCGGGAGAGCGTATTACATGGTTCAAAACGCCAAATCCGCTTCAATGGAAACCATTCAAAACCATTTGACGCAACTTGAGAAACTGGACTACCATATCAAAAGCGGCCGCGTGGATAAAAAGGTCGCGCTTGAACTTTTTATTCTACATACCTAAAACGATGCTCACGTGAGCGTCGTTTTTTTAGCAAACAAAAACCGTGTGCTCGACACGGCTTCGGTTTACGAAAGTTCGTTTACCTGTTTGGCAAGACGCGATTTGCGTTTTGCGACGTAGTTTTTGTGATGGAGCCCTTTAACAACGGCTTTATCCAGTTTTTTATTGGCATTGTTAAGTGCCGTGATCGCCTTTTCTTTATCGTTTTGTTCAACGTATTGTTCGACGCGTCTCATCGCGAGTTTAAGGCTTGATTTGAACATGGTGTTTTGTTGGCGTCGTTTGGCGTCGGTTTTGACGCGTTTTTTTTGCTGCTTAATGTTGGCCATGGTGTCACCTCCAGTTTTCGAATTCAGCGTCCTTATTGTACCAAAGCTACACCTAAAAAGCAACCGTTTTCGCCTTGATAAGTGTCGCACGTGTGCTTTGCCCTCAGCTTTGGTATAATGGGGTCGGGTGATTGAATGGACACATTGATGCTAGGAGACTTTTACCGCTTCACCGTCATCGAGATTAACGATAAGGATTACGTTGTTGAAACCGAAGGCACCCGGTTAATTTTGCCGGCCTCGCAAGCGACACGATCGCTGAGGGAAGGCGAGACCATTGAGGCGTTTTTGTATGTGAATTCCAAAAAACAGGTTGCACCGACGATGAAACGACCGTATGCGACGGCGACCGACGCGGCGCTTTTAGCCGTTGTTGAGACCAAACACGGACTTGGTGTGTTTGTGAACGTTGGGTTGGATAAAGACATGCTGGTTTCACGCGACGATTTGCCGGTCATAAAGGCACACTGGCCACAACCCGGCGACAAGCTTTTTTGCACTATTAAGCCAGGACACAATCAAATTGTGGCCAAACCGGTGAGTCGGTTTCGCATGCGAGACCACTTTCAACCGGAGAAACCTTTGGCTAAAGGCGACACCGTCGACACCTTTGTGTTTTACCATACCGACGAAGGCGTGGTGACATTCACTGCCGATGGGCATGAGCTTTTTGTCTATGAGAAACACATGCGCCGCACACCGAGGTTAGGCGAAAAACTCGAAGCTCGCGTGACCGTCATCCGAGATGATAGGCATTACAATGCCTCGGTCATTGACCAAAAAGAAGTGGTGCTTGAAAGCGATGCCGAAAAAGTGCTTGAGGAAATAAAAAAAGCGGGTGGAAGGGTACCCTTTGGTGATAAGTCTGATCCGGATGCGATTTTCAAGCGGTTCCACATGTCGAAGGCGGCGTTCAAACGCGCCTTAGGAACCCTTTACAAGGCAGGGCTTGCGACACCCGGCGCGCATGAAACACACGCGATAAAAAACGATTGAATCCACCGCCGCCATGGTATATAATGGCGGTGGTTTATTGAAGCGTGGTGAGACGATGGGAAGAAAGTTTGAAGTTCGCAAGCATTCGATGATGAAAACGGGTTTGCAAAAAACAAAGTTGTATTCGCGGTTTGGCAAAGAAATCTACGTCTGCGCACGCAACCGCGGTGTCAATCCCGAGGCAAACATGGCGCTTAAGCGTTTAATTGAACGCGCAAAAAAGGAACAAGTGCCGATGGATGTCATCAACCGCAACATCGACAAAGCCGCTGGTGCTGGCGGTGAGAACTACACCGATGAACGCTACGAAGGTTTTGGACCCTCAGGTAGCGCTTTTATCATTGACACGCTCACCGATAACGTCAACCGCACGGTCAGCGAAGTGCGCGCATGTTTTACTAAAGTTGGCTCAAAAATGGGTGTGAGTGGTTCGGTCACACACATGTTTGAACATCTTTCGTTGATTCATGTCACGGACGTTGATGACGAAGCGGTACTTGAGCATTTGCTTAAAACCGACCTTAACGTTATCGACATTGAAGCGGACGACGACGGCGTGCACATCACCGCCGACGGGTTTAGCTTGGATAAGGTTGAATCTGCGCTAGAATCCCTTAAAGGCGCTGTGATTGAGAACGCTGAAGCGGGTTGGTATCCGCATGAGAAGGTAGTGCTTGATGAGGATGCCAGGATGCTTTTTGATAAGTTTATGACGATGATTAATGACGTGGATGATGTTCAAAAAATCTACCATAACGTTGTTGAATAGCGGACACTCTGAAGTGCCATTTTACATCAACTCGGCAAGCATCGTCGCCCGTGAATAGCTGACACTCTGGGTAAGACACGAACCGTTCTCTAAGGATACCATGCATCAACCGATGGCGATTTATGCATCACGTCACATACAACGTGGAGGTTGTCATGCCCACCACATGCCAAGCATGTCAACGGCCGATTGATGACAATGTGATGGCGTGCCCACACTGCGGTTATCGCGTGTGCCACACGCCCTCTTTAAGGCGCGCGGACAGACAAGCCGTAACCGGCTTGACCTTGGGCGTTGCCTCAATATTTTTGCCCGTTCCCGGTCTCGATATCTTGATGGCGATAGCCGGAACATGGCTCGGCATCAAAACGATGAACCATCCGCACATCACGCGCCACAAAACCGCCTTAGCCGCATTATGGGTTGGCGTTATGGCGCTGTGCGTGAACGTGTTTTTTTGGCTTGTCGTGTTGGCCCCGGTATTGTTCACCTAAAACAGATATGAAAAACCATTCGCCACATGTTTACAAGCACAAGCCCTTTGCGTATAATATACTCATGTTATCAACCAACAGCACATGACGAGCAGGAGGATGAATCATGGCACTGATACGTTGCAATGAATGCGATAGAGAAGTTTCAACACGCGCCGAAAAATGCCCGCATTGTGGGTATCCGATGCAACGCACGACGCACAAAGCGGATTATCAAGATCCGTTCATGGACGATTACGTGTTTGACGACGACCCATACGACACCCCACCACCCAAGCGCCAGCCACATCGGCACGATCGCAACGCCGATTCCAAGGCGGTCACGGGGTTGATTTTGGCCATCGTATCGTTTTTCTTACCCTTCCCATTTTTGGACATCGCGATGTCCATTGGGGCTATCGTGTTAGGAACACAGGCGAAGCAATCAAAGCATCTGCGTTATCTTGGCACGGCCACGGCCTCGGTAGTGCTTGGCATCATCGCGCTTGTCTTCAACATTTTTGTGTGGACTGCGCTTATTCCTTAAAGTAAACGAAGCCAACGAAACCGTTCGCCCTGCGCGAGCGTTTTTTAATGGTTAGCGAACAGCCTTGGCATAACAGTCGCAAAAAAACCTCGCCGCATGGCGAGGTTATGGGGTAGGCTGTGTTCAGAGGTTTTTAAGATACATCTCAATTTCCCATGGTGAAACCGTGGTTCGGTAGTTATCCCACTCGGTGTGTTTGGCCATGAGAAACTTAGCGGTGATGTGCGAACCGAGAGCTGTGGTGATGGTCTCATCTTTCCTTAAGGCTTTAAGCGCGTCTTTAAGATTTTCAGGAAGGTTGACAATGCCCATCGATTCACGTTCTTCGCGGCTGAGGGCATAAAGGTTTTTATTGACGGCTTGGCGGCCATTAAGTTTTCGCTTGATACCGTCAAGTCCGCTGGCGAGGATGACGCTCATGGCTAAATACGGGTTGCATGCAGGGTCGACAGAACGTATTTCTGTGCGGGTGTGTTTGCCACGGCGTGCGGGGATACGGATCATCGTCGAACGATTGGCATCGCTCCAAGAAACATAACAAGGAGCTTCGTAACCAGGAACTAGCCGCTTATATGAGTTCACCGTGGGGTTGGTGATCGCAGTGAAACCACGGGCATGAGTCATGATGCCAGCAATCCATTGCATGCAAACCTCGCTTAGTTGCAAAGGGCCCTTCGGATCGTAAAAGGCATTGTCACCGTCTTTGTTAGTAAGCGAACAATTGGTATGCATGCCCGACCCGTTGATGCCTTGAATCGGTTTAGGCATGAACGTGGCGTGAAGCCCATGGCGTTTGGCGACGTTTTTGACCACGAGTTTAAACGTCTGAAGGTTGTCGCAGGCTTCCAGGGCGTTATCGAACTCAAAGTTGATTTCATGTTGGCCCGGGGCCACTTCGTGATGTGAAGCTTCCATGGAAAACCCGATGCGCTCAAGTTCAAGCACGATGTCACGACGACAATCTTCAGCGCCATCGATTGGCGCGAGGTCGAAGTAGCCACCGGTGTCGTTTGATTCTAAGGTGGGTTCGCCATATTCATCGAGTTTGAAGAGGAAGAACTCCGGTTCCACACCGATGTTCAACGCGGTAAAGCCCATGTCATGCATCGTTTTCATGGTGCGTTTGAGAATGTGGCGAGGGTCGCCTTCAAACGGGGTGCCATCAGGCAAGTAGACATCGCATATGAGTCGCGCGACTTTGCCGTAGGCAGGGTTTTCCCAGCTGAGAATCAACCAGGTGTTGGGATCGGGATACAAGTACATGTCCGCTTCATCAATGCGGGCAAAGCCCTCAATGCTAGACCCGTCGAACATGATTTGATTATCGAGCGCGACGTCCAAGTTTCGGATGGGAACCTCAACGTTCTTAATAACGCCATGAATGTCGGTGAAGCATAAACGCACGTATTTCACATCGTGTTTCTTAGCGTCTTCAAGAATCTCTTTCTTGGTCATCCTTACACCCCTTGTGGTAAAGCATATCTTGTTTTTATCATACTACCACGTTTAAGGAAATGGAAGATGTAAACGTTTTAGATGTTTTCATTGGCCGGTCTGTCTTTTTTATGAGGGCTTGCTTCGCCAGTTATTCGAGCGCGGTTCCACACGCAAAAGAAGGCATTTTTACGGCCTTTATTTGTTGTTGTGGTATGGGGGATATGATATAATGAAAACTAAGGTGGTGAGCGTATGAATGTGCCCAATAAGTTGACTTTTTTACGAGTTTTAATCATCCCCGTGTTGGTCGTTATCTATTACTGGAAGTTTCCTTTTTATGATTTCGTCATCGGGTTCTTGTTTGTTTCCGCAGCCATTACCGACATGCTTGACGGGTACTTAGCGCGAAAACACAACCTTGTCACCACCTTGGGAAAATTTCTTGATCCGCTAGCGGATAAGCTGCTTGTGATGTTTGCCCTATTGATGTTGCAAGACGTTGGCATGGTGCCTATGTGGGTCGTGCTTATCGTGCTGTCTCGCGAGTTTATTGTCACCGGCATCCGTTTGGTCGCCGCCGGCGATGGCAACGTCATCGCGGCCGGTGTGCTTGGTAAGTACAAGACGGCTTTCACGATGGTTGCGCTTGGTGTGCTCTTGTTTATCTGGCATGAGTCAAGCGTGTTTCGTCACGAGAGTTTCCCCTGGATTGGCTTCACGCTACCTTGGTTTGGGACGTTCGCTTTATGGGTAGGACAAATTCTACTCTACATTAGCGTCGCGCTGACGGTCGTGTCAGGCATCGAGTACTACGTGCGTAATCAGCACGTTTTCAAAAAATAAAAGCAATGCATCCTTGTCATGTTTATGATTAGGGTGAGAGGAGTGGAATCATGGCAAAAGACGAACGCAAAAAAGCCATTGACATGGCGATGAAAGACATTGAAAAAGCACATGGCAAAGGAAGCATTATGTTGCTTGGGGAAGGCGCTGGGATGAAAAACTTGGACGCCATTCCAAGCGGTTCACTCTCCTTAGACCTTGCCCTTGGCATCGGTGGGTATCCTAAAGGACGCATCGTTGAGATTTATGGTCCGGAGTCTTCGGGCAAAACAACCTTTGCGCTGCACGCGATTGCCGAGGCACAAAAACTGGGTGGATACGCCGCGTTTATCGACGCTGAGCATGCGCTAGATCCAAAATATGCCAAAGCCTTAGGCGTTGACATTGATAATTTGATTATCTCGCAACCCGACACCGGCGAACAAGCCCTTGAGATTGCTGAAGCACTCATCCGTTCGAACGCAATATCCATCGTTGTCATCGACAGCGTCGCAGCCCTGGTTCCGGAAGCGGAAATCCGTGGCGACATGGGCTCGAGTCACGTCGGCTTACAGGCGCGTTTGATGAGCCAAGCGATGCGTAAACTCTCAGGCGCCATATCCAAATCGAATGCCATCGCCATCTTCATCAACCAAATCCGTGAAAAAGTCGGCGTCATGTTCGGGAACCCCGAAACGACCTCGGGCGGCCGCGCGCTTAAGTTTTACGCCAGTGTCCGTGTCGACATACGCCGTGGCGAACAACTGAAAATTGGCAACGACGTCATCGGCAACCGTACCAGAGTGAAAGTGGTCAAAAACAAAGTTGCCCCGCCGTTTAAGACGGCCGAGGTAGATATTGTCTACGGCAAAGGGGTCTCGCGAACCGGTGAGATTATCGACCTCGCAGTGGAACATGAACTTATCAAGAAAAGCGGGTCGTGGTTTTCCTATAACGACGAGAAAATCGGTCAAGGTCGGGAGAACGTGAAAACGTATCTTGAGGAAAACGCAGCCCTCCTTGAGACCTTGACGACAAGCATCCGCGAAAAACTAAACATCTAAGCGTCGCGCGCCCTTGGGATAGGGCGCTTTTTTTGTGTCAATGACGCGCTTTTGCCTCAAGCAATATTCGTTGACTTTTGCGGGGGTCGTCCTGTATAATGAAACAGTAAAACTTTACAGAAACACGTTGAAATATTGCCCTCAGGGGTTTCATGCAAACGAGTAAACGAATACGAACGGAGGAATTAATATGGTACACGCTACGCTGTTGGCGGTGGACCCAGTATTAATCATCTCCGGGTTGCTAATTTTAATTATCGGCACGGTGATTGGCGTCGTCGTGCGGGTAATTGTCGTCGAAAAAGGCTTTGGAAAAGCGCAACAACAAGCAAAGCAAGTTGTTGATGAAGCGATCAAGGAAGCGGATAGAACCAAGAAAGAGTCCCTGCTCGAAACCAAGCAAGATATTCATAACCAGCGCATGGAGTTCGAAAAAGAGGTCCGCGAGCGAAAGAAAGAAATCTCCAACACGGAAAACAAGTTGATTCAGCGCGAACAGGTGTTAGATAACCGTTCGCTGAATTTCGATAAACGTGAAGCGAACCTTGATCGCAAAGAAGAATCATTAGAACAACGCAAAAAAGCTTTAGACGATAAAAACAGCACACTCGAGAGTTTGATTGAAGAACAAAACCAACGCCTGCAAGAAATCGCCCAAACCAGTGTTGAAGACGCACGTAAGATTATCTTCAACCGCGTCGAAGACGAAATGACTCATGAAATTGCGCAGTACATTAAAGACGCCGAAGAGGAAGCCAAGCATGAGGCTGACAAAAAGGCGAAGCACATTCTCGCGTTCGCCATGCAAAAGTACGCACAAGACGTCACGAGCGAGCGCACCGTCAGCGTCGTCACCCTGCCTAACGACGACATGAAAGGTCGAATTATCGGCCGCGAAGGCAGAAACATCCGAACCATTGAAGCACTGACAGGGGTCGACCTAATCATCGACGACACTCCCGAAGCGGTTGTGCTGTCAGGCTTTGATCCAATCCGTCGTGAAATTGCCAAACGGGCGCTTGAACAGCTTGTTAGCGATGGCCGAATCCATCCCGGCCGCATTGAAGAAGTCGTAGAAAAATCACGTGAAGAAATCGACCGCTACATCCGCGACAAAGGGGAAGAAGCCGTCTTCGAAGTCGGCATCGGTAAAGTTCACCCCGACTTGGTTAAACTGCTTGGCCGGTTGCATTTCCGCACAAGCTATGGCCAAAACGTACTCAGACATTCCGTTGAATGCGCGTTTCTTGCGGGCAAAATGGCCGCCGAGATTGGCGAAGATGAAATTCTCGCCCGCCGCGCCGCGTTGATTCATGACATCGGCAAAGCCGTCGATCACGAAATCGAAGGGTCGCACGTTGACATTGGCGTCAACATCGCCAACCGCTACAACGAACCCCTCGCCGTCATCGACGCGATTCGTTCACATCACGGCGAAGTCGAACCACAAACCATCATTGCCACGCTCGTCGCTGCCGCCGACGCACTCTCAGCCGCTCGGCCGGGTGCGCGCAGCGAATCGCTTGATTCTTACATCAAGCGCCTCGAACAACTCGAGACGCTCTCACGCGAGTTCAAAGGCGTTGACCATGCCTACGCAATCCAAGCGGGACGCGAGGTGCGCGTCATCGTCAAACCTGATCAAATCGACGATACGCTGGCTCACAAACTGGCCCGCGACATCAAGAAAAAGATCGAAGAAGACCTCTCCTATCCGGGCACCATCAAAGTCACGGTTATTCGTGAAACCCGCGCTCAGGATGTCGCGAAATAAACACCCAGAGCCTCCCGCATGCGGGAGGCTTTCTACGAAAGCGAGGCATGCCATGGAACATTTTGACGTCTATGACGAGCTAGGAAACAAAACCGACAAAACCGTTCCTCGCGGGGCTCCCCTCAAGGCCGGCGAATACTTTCTTATTGTTCATGTGTGGATCCAAAACCCCGAAGGTAAGTTTCTCATTCAACGCCGGGCCAAACCCTCCGACGCCACCCCGTATCTATGGGCGACCACCACCGGCGGCGCCGCCGTGGGTGAAGATGCGCGGCAAGCTGCGCAACGAGAAACCGAAGAAGAACTTGGCCTCACGTTTGATAAAAACGCGTTTCAACGCCTGAAAATTATTACCTCAACACGCGGACGTTGGCAGACGATCTGCCATGTGTTCTTGGTTGAGGACGCCATCAGCACCCATGATGTGCGCGTCAACCCTAACGAAGTGCTTGATGTAACCCACGCATCGTTATCACACATACAACGCATGATTAGCGACAAAACCTTTTGGGACTATCCTTATCTCATGAACGACCCGGATTACTTTAGGGTTCTAGAAAAGAGGAAACGATGAAACTATTGTTTATCGGTGATATTTACGGCGCGAAAGGCTTAGAAGCCATCGACAAGTTTTTGCCAAGCATTAAGCGCGACCATCCCTACCACGTGCTGCTTGCGAACGGCGAAAACATGGCCGATGGGTTGGGCATCCGTAAAAACGACTACAAAGCCTTGATGGAACGCGGTGTACACGGGGTCACCCTTGGTAACCACGCCTTCTCCAAAAAAGAGTTATTCGACTTTATCGATGAGGCCAATATCGTTCGTCCTGCCAACTACCCACCCTCAACACCCGGAAAAACCGTGCTAAAAATAAACCATAACGATCAAATCATTGCCATAATCAATATCATGGGTCAAGTGTTCATGCACGATCCGCTCGCCGATCCCTTTACGACGCTTGATGCGTTACTCGAAGGCCTTGAGGCGGACGTTATTATCGTCGATGTGCACGCGGAGACAACGAGCGAAAAACTCGCCATCGCCCATTACCTCGACGGTCGTGTCGACGCCATTTTAGGCACCCACACTCACGTCCCCACCAACGACGCGATGCAACTGCCCAAAGGCAGTTTATACATCACCGACGTCGGCATGACGGGTGTGAAATTCGGTATTTTAGGCGCCGACAAAGATATTGCCTTGCGCAAGTTCACCACAAAATTACCCACGCGCCTCGTCCCCTCAGCGGCACGTGAACTTCAGTTGAACGCCGTGTTCATCGATCTTGACAACCGCACGATAATTCCCATCAATAAATCAGACTAAAGGTGATGCCCCGTGGATTACGCCAAATACTTTAACAAACCCTCCCTAAAAAAAGCACGTAAACGCCAACGAACCTCGACCGACATCGTGCGGCTTGACACCAGCAACCTTAACGCCATCGGTAAGGGCAAGAAAGCGTTGATTGTGACGTATGGTTGTCAAGGAAACGAAGCCGACACAGAAACGATGCGAGGCATTTTCTCGCGCCTCGGGTTTGACACGGCCAGCGGTGAAAAAGAGGCCGACATCATCATCTTAAACACGTGCGCCGTGCGAGAGAATG
This sequence comes from Candidatus Izemoplasma sp., assembly GCA_007132465.1. Classification (GTDB taxonomy): domain Bacteria; phylum Bacillota_I; class Bacilli_A; order Izemoplasmatales; family Izemoplasmataceae; genus SLQR01. Next base: position 30,684 of record SLOP01000012.1, on the reverse strand, counting down.
CCGAAAACCGCATTTTTGGCGAACTCGGTCGGCTCAAGCAGTACAAGCGCACTAACCCCGATCTCGTCTTGGGCGTCGCCGGCTGCATGCCACAAGAAGAGCGTGTGTTTGACGCATTGCTTGAGAAATATCCCTACGTCGATCTTATCTTCGGGACGCATAACATCCACAAACTCCCTGCGTACTTGGAGTCCGCCCTGTACAACAAAGAACGCGTCGTCGAAGTCTTCAGCGACGAAGGAGAAATCATTGAGAACCAACCAAAAGTTCGCGACCACAAACACAAGGCGTTTGTTCCCATCATGTATGGGTGTGATGAATTTTGTACGTATTGCATCGTGCCCTACACGCGCGGAAAAGAGCGCTCACGATGCCCTGAGGACATCTTACAAGAAATCGACGAACTCCTCAGCCAAGGGTATAAGGAAGTGACGCTGCTTGGGCAAAACGTCAACGCCTATGGCAACGACTTCACCGACATTAACTACCGTTTTTCAAGGCTCTTAGATGACCTTCACAAAACCGACCTTGCCCGCGTGCGTTTTACCACCTCACACCCTAAAGATTTCACCAAAGAAACAATCAGCGTGCTCGCCAAAGGCGGTAACCTGATGCCCCACATTCACCTGCCTGTGCAATCGGGCAGCGACCGCATGTTGAAGAAGATGAACCGGGGTTACACAAAAGCTACGTATCTCAATGTGGTCCGTGACCTGTATGAACAAATCCCCCACGCCGCCATCACCACCGACATCATCGTCGGCTTTCCCGGTGAAAAAAAGGAAGATTTTGAGCACACGCTTGACCTTGTTCGCGAGGCCTGTTTTGAGGGGGCGTTCACCTTTGTTTTCTCACCACGTGAAGGGACTCCGGCGGCAAAATACAAAGATGATACCCCGATGAAAGTGAAAAAAGCGCGCCTGCAAACGCTGAACGAAATTGTCAACGACGGGTATCGTCGTGGACACGCCCGCTTCGAAGGGGAGGTTGTGGACGTGCTCGTCGATGGCGTGAGCAAAAACAACCCGGCCATGCTCGCTGGGTATTCACCCCACAACAAACTAGTCAACTTTGAAGGCGATGCGTCGCTGGTGGGATCGATTGTTCCTGTGAAAATCACCCAAGCGAAAACCTGGTTTTTGTTGGGGGAAGCGACATGAACGATGTCGAGCGTCTGTTAGATTATCTGGAACATGACGAAACGGTCAAACAGTATAAAGCGTTTGAACGCCTCATCTTTGATAATCCTACATACAAAGCTAAGTACACAGCCCTCACGGTCAAACAACAAGCCTACGTCCGAGCACGTGAAACCAACGCCAAGGATGCCGAGGAGAAGCGCCGAGCATACGAGGCCTATCGTGCCACCATCACCACCGACCCAATCGTCCACCAGTTTTTAATGTTACAAGCTGACGTCAACGCGATGATTCAAACCATCGCCGGCGTGATAGAAAGCGCCCTCAATGCCCCGTTTACCCGACAGTAGACGGGGTTTTTACATGCATGGGAAATCGCTTGCTTAATCGATTCCCCTTGAATTACCCGTGGTCGTGCGGTACAATGAAACTAACGTAAAGGGGGTTTCTTCATGGCCAAACCGACAAAGCAAGAAGAGTTCATCTACCTGTACTCGAAAAAGGTCAAGATCGATAAATTGATTGAATCGTTCGTCGTGATTCCGTCGATCGAGGTTGTCAAGTACTTAAAAAACAAAGAACTCTTTTTACCCAACTACATTCACAAGGCGTTAATTCGTAAAAACATCGCCCCCATTATCGCTAACGCCGACCACGATGATAAATTTTCAGATGAAATGCGCCACCGTCTTAAGTGGTTCGACGATTACACCATATTCCAACTCGAACGCCTCGCTGAGAGTTACCGAATCAAAATCGACGTGACTGAGTACAAAAAAGACTTTTGGGACATCGTGATCCGTCATCGCCGCGATCTTGGCATCAATAACCTCGAGTTTGTTAAACTGCAGAATCTGACGATGAAGTACCAACGTCAGAACCAAGAAAGCTACGAGGAAATGAAGCAACATTTCGACCGGATATACTTCGAGCCGAAAGGCTATTTTGAAGGGTGCAAAACCGAGGATGCGTCCGAAGTCTTACTTAACTCCACGACCTTATCGGACATCCGCGACCTCGGCAAGAAATACGGCATCGACATTCCGCGCCGAATCAACAAACGCCAGCTAATCGACATCATCGCCTTAAAACTCGATCTGTCGGAAACCGAACAAGACGACCTCGCCAAACAATCGATTCTCGAGCTCGAACGAACCGCGAAAAAACGCGGTGTCAACATTTCCATCGAACTCAAAAAAATCGACATGATCGAGTACATTCTCCTCAAGCGCGAACGTTCCGATGTGCCCATGCATGAAGAAAGCATGAAAATCTTCGAAGGCATGAACATCGAAGGCTATTTATACGAAGCCAAGTTCGAAGAAATCACCCATCGTTACAACGTGAAAAAGAAGAAGCGACGCGCGCTTATCCGCAACGTGGTGATTGCCGTCATCATCATCGCCGCGAGCGTGATTGTTGCCATGCTCTCTTAAGCGAGGTGCACCATGCCTGAAGCCAAGTCCGCCTACACTCCGATGATGCAGCAATACCTCACCATCAAAGAAGACTACAGCGACGCTATAGTCTTTTTTCGGCTCGGCGACTTTTATGAAATGTTTTTCGAAGACGCACTGCTTGCGAGTCGAGAACTTGAGATTCAACTCACCGGCCGCGATGCTGGCGCCAAAGAACGCGTGCCGATGTGCGGCGTCCCGCATCATGCCGCCGAATCGTACATCAACCGCTTGATTGAGAAAGGCTATAAGGTCGCCATCTGTGACCAAACCGAAGACGCCGGCCAAGGCAAAAAACTCGTCAAACGCGATGTGGTTCGCATCGTCACCCCCGGCACCAACATCGACGAACCCGACGCTGGCGATGCCTACATCGCCGCGATTGGCTTCACCGACTATTTTTATACCCTTGCCTACGCCAACGTGGCGACCGGTGACTTTGCCGCGCTTAAAGTTCCCCGCGACGCGGGCGCACTGCTTAACGAACTATCGGCCATACCGCTAAGAGAACTCGTCGTCGGCCATGCTTTCGACACCGAATACATTAGAGCGTATGCCAATCACGAAAACATCCTTGTCTCGGTGCATCCCTCAACCGACATCGACGCCGCCTTTGAACACCGGCTCGACGCCTTACCTACCGACGCTGAAAAGAAAACCGCTCGGCGGTTGCTGAGCTATGTTTTATCCACGCAAAAACGCGCGCTGATGCACATCAAAGCAGCGAAACACATTGAAGCCACCCGGACGATGAAGATGGATGCCAACACCATCCGCAATCTAGAACTGACGCGAACGATGCGCCAAAACCAAGAGAACGGCTCACTTTTTTGGTTGCTCAACAAAACCACGACAGCGATGGGAGCGCGCCTGCTCAAACAACAGCTGCTTCGACCACTTCTCAACAAAGACACAATCGAGACACGCCACGACATGGTCGCCGCCCTTAACGAGAACTTCTTGGTAAAAAACGCATTAACCGCATTGCTTAAAAACGTCTATGACCTCGAACGCATCGTCGGGCGCATCGCCTATGGCAACACCAACGGCAAAGATTTGGTGCGTTTGCGCCAGTCGCTTGACATCATTCCGGCATTCAAAAGCGAACTCGGCTCGCTCGACGTCACCTATGCACGCACCTTAGCGGACGCTTTAGACCCGCTTGAAGAAACCGTCAAAGTGCTGCATGAGGCATTGCTTGACGACCAACCGCTGACCATACGTGAAGGAAACATGATTAAACCCGGGTATCATGAAGGGTTGGACGAACTCCGGGATATTCGTCTGGATGTGAAGGCGTTTTTAACAAGGTTTGAGGAAGAAGAACGAGAAAAGACCGGCATCAAGAAACTCAAGATTGGCTATAACCGCGTCTTTGGCTACTACATCGAAGTCCCTAAAGGCCAAGTTGAGAACGTCAAAGATGGCTTTGGCTACACCCGGAAACAAACCCTCGCCAACGCTGAACGCTACATCAACGAAACACTGAAAGAAAAAGAACATATTATTTTGACAAGCGACGAAAAAAGCGTCGCCCTTGAACACGAGCTTTTTATTGACCTTCGCGACCGCATCCGTCATCGCATCTCGACCATCCAACACAACGCCGACATCATCAGTGAAACCGATTTGCTTATCGCGCTTTCCACGGTTAGCGAAACCCAGCGGTTCATCCGCCCCACCATCACCGACACGCAGGAGATTCACATCGAAGGCTCACGACATCCGGTGGTTGAGCGCGTCATGGAAGCACCGTTCGTCCCCAACGACATCCACTTCGATGAAAACACCGACATCGCCATCATCACCGGACCGAACATGAGCGGGAAATCGACATACATGCGTCAACTTGCCATCGCCGCCATCTTAAATCAAATCGGTTCGTTTGTGCCTGCGGAAACCGCGACCATTCCCCTTTTCGATCAACTGTTCACCCGCATCGGCGCGAGCGACGATTTAATTAGTGGGAAATCGACGTTCATGGTAGAAATGCTTGATGCCAATCAAGCTATCCAACACGCGACCCCCAAGTCACTCATCGTGTTTGATGAAATAGGCCGCGGCACCTCAACGTACGACGGCATGGCCATCGCCCAAGCCATCATCGAACACATTCATCAACACATTGGGTGTAAAACGCTATTTTCGACCCACTACCATGAACTCACCGACCTCGAAAACCATCTGTCGAGGTTGAAAAATATCCATGTTGCCGCCGAAGAAAAAGACGGCACGATCATCTTTTTGCATCAAGTTAAGCCGGGGCGAGCCGACAAATCCTACGGCATCAACGTGGCGCAACTAGCGGCCTTGCCTAACACCATCATCAAGCGCAGCCGTGCGTTGCTTAAAAACCTTGAAGCTAACGGTGTCGATGTAACACCGAACTTGTTCACACAAGTCGAGGAAGAACCCACGCTTAGCGAAGAAGAAAAAAAGCTATACGACCAACTGGATGCGCTTGAACCCGACGCAATGAAACCGATTGAGGCTTTAACCATCTTGTATGATCTCAAACGCCTTGCCAACAAACGGAAAAAGCGCTGACCGAACCGCTTGCGGTTCGGTTTTTGACCCATGCGAAACACCTGAACTGTGTTACAATAAAACACGTAGAAAGGCGGTGAAACGATGGGAAAAATCATTCGACTCGACGAAAAACTCGCAAACATGATTGCTGCTGGTGAAGTCGTAGAAAACCCTGCCAGCGTCGTCAAAGAACTCGTAGAAAACGCTCTTGATGCCAAGAGCACACGCATCGAAGTTGACCTTGAAGGCGCCGGCATGAAACGCATCCGCGTCATCGACGACGGCGAAGGCATGGCGCACGATGATGTGGACATCGCCCTCGAACGCCACGCCACGAGCAAAATCAAAACCGAACATGACCTTCATCATATTCAATCGCTTGGCTTTCGCGGCGAAGCGCTCCCATCGATTGCCAGTGTGTCCACGTTAACACTTGAATCTTCCGATGGCGCCACCACGGCTCGCCGTTTGACCATCAAAAACGGTCGCCGTGAAAGCGATACGATAGGTACAATGAAGCAAGGCACCGCGATTAGTGTCGAAGGCCTCTTTTACAACACTCCAGCACGGCTTAAACATCTAAAAGGGGAACCGCGAGAGCTGTCGATGGTCGTTGATTACATCCATAAACTCGCCCTCGCTCACCCGCGTGTGCGTTTCACCTTGACGCACGATAGAAAAACACTTTTTCACACCACCGGCGATGGCAACACACAAAAAATACTCTACCAGATTTATGGAGCCGATGTCGCCAAGTCGATGATGACATTTACCGCGAACAACGCATATTTTAGCATCCGAGGTACGCTTGCCAAACCGGCACATACACGAAGCGCACGGCGTCATGTGACGTTGATCACCAACGGTCGAGTGATTAAAAACACCCGCATCGTCAAAGCGGTTATCGACGGCTATAAAACCTACCTTCCGACCCACCAATACCCCATCGCGCTGCTTGAAATCGACGTCGACCCCTTGCTCATCGACATCAACATTCACCCGCAAAAACTCGACATCAAATTCAGCGAAGAACGACGGCTCATTGAGTTGATTGAAACCAACGTACGGCAGACCTTGGTGCGCGCCGATTTGACACCGACCGCACAAAAAACCACGCCATATCACCAACCCGATCAAACTCGCATGGACTTAACCGACGCCATCGAAGAGCCTAACACGCCCTATCAAACCCCCAAACCCGAGGAAACAAGCGAACCGAAATCACGCCAAACAAAGGCGACATCATCGCGCTTCCCCGACATCGAATACATCGGACAGTACGCAGGCACGTACCTTTTGTTTCAAAACGATGAAGGGCTTTACATGCTCGACCAACACGCCGCAGCCGAGCGAATCCGTTACGAACAATACTACCGCGCCATGCAAGCCGACCGCACGACGCAGCAAACGTTGCTCACGCCCATCGCCATTGACCTGACAGGCGCAGAACGCATAGCCCTGCAAGGCAGCGAATCGGTGTTTGAAGCAATCGGCATTCATCTCGACATCACCGACGCGGCCGCGAATGTGACAGCCGTGCCGACGTGGTTTCCAACCGACCATGTCGAGCGCTACACAGAAGCGGCCATAGAAACCGTGCTTGACGAACGTGACCTCGCCATCGGGCCGCTCATCGATCACGTCGCGAAAGAACTCTCGTGTAAACATTCCATCCGCGCAAACAAACACCTCTCACGGGATGAAATCAACGTGCTGATGCGCAATCTCGCTAACGCACACAACCCCTTCACTTGCCCGCACGGGCGTCCGACGCTGATTAAGTTAACCACGCATGAGATTGAGCGCATGTTCAAGCGGGTGATGTCATGATTATTGTCGTGGTTGGCCCCACCGCTGTGGGCAAATCAACGCTGGCTGTTAAGCTTGCCACACACTATCAAACCGATGTCATCTCGGGTGACAGCGTCCAAGTCTACAAACACATGAACATCGGCACCGCAAAAATCACCCCCGAAGAAACCAACGGCATCAGGCATCGGATGCTGGATATTTTAGAACCGAACGAACCATTCTCTGTCGCGGAGTACCAGCGGTTAGTCCGACACCACATCGACGATCTTGAAACCCAAGGAAACATTCCAATTATCGCCGGTGGCACCGGGTTTTATGTGCGCGCGGCGCTGCACGCATACGATTTTACGGGCGCGCACCGTCCCAAGCGTTTCGATCAACACCACGCTCACCTATCCAACGAAGCACTGCACGCGTTACTTGAGGAAGCGGACCCCACGAGCGCCCGCTTGATTCACCACAACAACCGTGTTCGTGTCATCCAAGCGCTGTATCGCGCCCAAGAAGGCGAACCGCGAAGCGAACAAACCACCGCGAGCGAACCACGCTATGATTATCTTATGATTGGCCTCGACATGGATCGAAGCACACTATATAAACGAATCAACAATCGAGTGGACGCCATGGTCGACCAAGGTTTGCTGGAGGAAGTAGAGAGTCTATACTTGTTGTATGGAGATGGGCCAGCGTTTGAGGCTATCGGTTACAAAGAGATTATCGGCCATCTTAAAGGTGACTACCCATTGGACACCGCCATTGAACGCATCAAAACGAACACCCGCCGGTACGCAAAACGGCAGTTGACGTTTTTTAAAAATCAGTTTGATGCCACGTGGTTAGCCGTCAACCCTGACCGCTTTGATGATACGGTCGAGGAAGCCATTAGGTTAGTGGAAAGAAATAAACGCAGTCAGCCGTGAAAACGGCTTTTTTTCTAGCCTCAAAAGATGTTATACAAAACATTAGTTTGTATTACAACAATTTGTAATACAAAATCAAGATTATATTGCTCTAATACATTTACAAATAGGGCTTTATCGTCTATACTGTTCTTGGTCATTTTATACCAAAACGGAGGAATAACATGAGAGAAAAAATCCTTGATCGAAGCACGCTCGACACCGCCCTTTTGGCACGACTCGACGCCTACATTGATTCCCTGAAAGGCGATAAACAAGAACAACTTATCCACGTGCTGCATAAAGCGCAGGAGTTGTTTGGACACCTGCCGCATAACCTACAACTGTATGTCGCGCACGCCCTTGGTTTATCCGGTGCGAGAGTCAACGGCGTGGTGACGTTTTATTCTTTTTTCAACGAAGAACCGGTGGGTAAATACGTCACAAGCGTGTGCATGGGGACGGCGTGTTTCGTCAAAGGCGCGGATAAAGTGCTCGAGCGAACGCTAAACCTCCTCGGCACGAAAAAAGGCGAAATGAGCCCAGACGGTTTGTTCACGGTTAAAGACATTCGCTGCATTGGCGCGTGTGGCCTTGCGCCCGTTGTCACCATCAACGAAAAAGTTTACGGCAAGGTCAAAGTCGGTCAAATTGACGATATTTTAAGCAGATACCGAGGTGAGAAACGTGCCGATTAAAACTCGTGAAGACCTGATGCAACTTAAAGCCCAACTACCTGATGAGACATCCTATCGCATGACGATTTTGCTTTGCGGCGGGACGTCATGCTTGTCTTCAGAAAGCGATATCATTGATGAAATGTTGCGAGAGAAGATAGAAAAAAACCATCTTGAAAACGAGGTTAACCTCGTCAAGGTCGGCTGTTTGCGCTTTTGCGGCGAGGGCCCAATCATGTTTATAAGCCCCGACGACATCGCCTACGTGCGCCTCACCATAAAGGATGTTAGCGATATTTTCGAACAACACATCTTACGCGGCCACATCGTCGACCGTTTGCTTTATGTCGATGGTGCACAAAACAAAACCGTGCCGGCACCAAAAGACATGGATTTCTTTAAAAAACAACAGCGCATTGCGCTCCGCAACGTTGGTGACATTGATCCACGTTCCATCGAAGCGTATGTCGCTCGTGAAGGCTATGAAGCCTTACGTCGTTGCATTAGCGACATGCGTGCTGACGAGGTCATTAACGTTGTCCGTAAAAGCGGGCTTCGCGGCCGCGGTGGCGGTGGGTTCCCCACAGGGTTAAAGTGGGCGTATACGGCCTCGGTCAAAAGCGATGAGAAGTATGTCATTTGCAACGCCGATGAAGGGGATCCCGGCGCGTTCATGGATCGCTCAATCATCGAAGGCGACCCGCATTCGCTCGTTGAGGCGATGATTATCGCCGGTTACGCAAACGGCGCCAGTGAAGGACATATTTACATTCGCGCCGAGTACGCAATATCCATTGAACCCTTGCGCTTAGCGATTGACAAAGCACGTGAGCACGGGTTCCTTGGCACCCATATCTTCGGCAGCGAGTTTTCCTTTGATATCCACATCAAGCTAGGTGCCGGTGCCTTTGTTTGCGGTGAGGAAACAGCGCTCATTCGTTCGATGGAAGGCCACCGCGGTGAACCCGACAAAAAACCGCCTTTTCCAAGCGAATCAGGGTTCCGCGGTAAACCCACCAGCGTCAACAACGTCGAAACCTACGTGAACATCCCGGCCATCATCTTGCGTGGTGCCGACTGGTTTGCTTCAATAGGCACTGAGCGCTCAAAAGGAACCAAAGTGTTTGCGCTCGCCGGTCAGCTCCGCAACATCGGGTTGGTTGAGGTGCCCATGGGCACAACCTTCCGTGAAATCATCTATGACATTGGCGGCGGCCACCCTGAAGGCAAACAAATTAAAGCTGTGCAAATTGGCGGCCCCTCCGGTGGTGTCATCACAGAAGATTTCTTTGACACGCCCATCGATTACGATTCGCTGATTGCCATCGGTGCGATGATGGGAAGCGGTGGGATGATAGTCATGGATGAAGATTCTGACATGGTTGAAATCGCCAAGTTCTACCTTGATTTCACACAAGATGAATCGTGCGGGAAATGCACCCCGTGTCGCATTGGCACCAAGCGAATGTATGAGATTTTGGAGCGACTGACCGCCATGGAAGGTGACCCGCAAGATTTAGAACGCCTTGAAACGCTCGGTGAAAACATTAAGAACGCATCGCTCTGCGGTCTAGGGCAAACCGCCCCCAACCCGGTTTTGAGCACGATGAAGTTTTTCCGTGAAGAATACGAAGCCTACGCTTATCGAACCAAACGCACAAGCTATCTCATCGACGGAAAACAGTGCATCGGTTGTACGAAATGTGCGCGCGTATGCCCGGTGGATTGCATCGCTGGAAAGGTTCGCGAGGTTCACACCATCAACGAAAACGACTGCATCGCTTGCGGCGCCTGTTATGACGCCTGCCCGACGAATGCCATCGTCAAACCTTAGGAGGAGACCGAGATGAAGCTTATCGATAAAATGATTCAGTGCAAAATTAACGGCATCACCGTCAACGTTGAGGCTGGCTCGACCGTGCTAGACGCTGCGGAGAAAGCCGGTATCCACGTTCCGACATTGTGCCATCTCGACTTGCATGACGTCGGCATTGTCAACCAAAACGCCAACTGCCGAGTGTGCATGGTCGAAGACGAAAAACGCGGCACACTCGTGCCCTCATGCGCCGAAAAGGTCACTGATGGCATGCGCATTCAAACCGATTCGCTCAAGGCGGTCATGGCTCGCCGTACGAGTTTGGAGTTGCTTTTATCCAACCACCCACAAGATTGCTTGACCTGCGTGAAAAACCTCGATTGCGAACTTCAATCACTTGCTTATGAGATGAACATCAAAGAAATTCACTATCACGGCGAGAAGATGAGCCATCCTAAAGATTTAACCAGTCGCGGTATCACCAAAGACACCAACAAATGCATCATGTGTCGCCGCTGCGTCACGATGTGTGATGAGGTGCAAACCGTCGGTGTCTTAAGCCCCTTAAAACGCGGTTTTGACGTAGTGGTAGCGACCGCGTTCCATCTTGATCTCGGTCAAACAAGCTGCACATATTGTGGCCAGTGCGTGAGCGTTTGTCCGACCGGGGCCCTCGCCGAAATGAACGACGCACCCAAGGTTTGGCGTGCGTTGAATGACAAGCAAAACCACGTCGTCGTGCAAGTCGCTCCCGCGGTGCGTGTGGCGGTGGGCGAGATGTTTGGTTACGCCCCGGGTGAGATTTCAACCGGCAAAGTCGTTTCAGGCCTCAGACGGCTTGGGTTCGACAAGGTGTTTGACACGAACTTCGCGGCGGACTTGACCATCATCGAGGAAGCCAACGAACTCATCAATCGCATTGAAACAGGTGGTACGCTGCCGATGTTGACATCGTGCTGCCCAGCATGGGTGCAGTTCATTGAAGCGCAGTTTCCAGAACTTTTATCAGTCCCCTCAAGCTGCAAATCGCCCCAACAAATGATGGGCGCTGTCACAAAGAGCTATTACGCTGACAAAACCGGCATCGACCCAAAAGACATCGTCATGGTGTCGATTATGCCGTGTGTCGCAAAGAAAGCCGAAGCGGCGCGAGAAGAGTTTAACCGCCAAGGCCTTCAAGACGTTGACTTTGTGCTTACCACCCGGGAGTTCTCGCGGATGCTCAAAGAAGCGGCCATCGACTTTAAGAAACTTCCGGAAGAATCGTTTGACGAGCTGCTTGGCGAATCCACGGGCGCCGCGACCATCTTTGGCACCACCGGTGGCGTCATCGAAGCCGCCACAAGAACCGCGTATGAAATGGTCACCGGCAAAGAACTCAAGGACGTGAACTTTAAGCAAATGCGTGGGCTTGAGGGCATTCGCGAGGCCCAAGTCGAGGTCGGTGATGTGACGTTACGCATCGGCATCGCGCATGAACTGGGTAACGCACGAAAACTCCTTGAATCGATTCGCGACGGCAAAAATCACTTTGACGCCATCGAAATCATGGCTTGCCCAGGTGGGTGCATCGGCGGCGGCGGGCAACCTTACCACCACGGCAACACAGACATACTAAAAAAGCGCCAACAAGCCCTTTATAAGCTCGATGGCGCCATGAAAAAGCGAAAATCTCACGAAAACGACATGGTCATGAAACTGTACGAGGATTACCTCGAAAAACCTGGCAGCCCTAAGGCCCATGAACTGCTTCACACAACCTACAGCACCAAAGCGCGCATTTAAGTTGAAACCGTGACGGTTGACCTCCTAATGGCTTATATAAAGGAAAAAGAGCGACGCATGTCGCCCTTTTTTCGTTAGGATCTAATGAAGTTTCTGATGGCTCCGCCTTCAAGCCGAAACAGCGTCCACTCATCCATGGGCTTAGCACCGATTAAGGTGTAAAAGGCGATGGCCTCGGCGTTCCAGTTTAAACACACCCACTCTAGTCGTTTTGCGCCCCGAGCGTGAGCCGCTTTGGCGACTTCCCGAAGCAGCGCTTTCCCATACCCTTGACCGCGGTGGCCTTCATCGATGAAAAGGTCCTCTAAGAAGACGTTTGGTGTTCCCACAAAAGTCGAGAACGTTTGAAAGAAGAGCGCAAAGCCAACAGGCGTTCCATTCACTTCTCCAAGCAACACCTCGGCGGCTTTGTGGACGAAGAGCGATTGATGCAATAGCGTCTCGGTCGCAACGACTTCATCCACCATTTTCTCGTAGACGGCAAGTTTCTTGATGTACTCGAGGACACGCGGCACGTCGTTTTCCGTTGCGGCGCGAATGGTCAGTTCGGCTTGTCGATTTTTATGGGGATTATTCATGAGCATACCTCCTAGAATGGTCCCTTTAATCATACCACGATGCGCTTGCGGTGAGAAACGCGAAGCCAAAAAAAGATTGTCAGCAGATTTATGTCGTGCTACCATGAAACCATCCAATGTCGTGAGGTGAGGCATGAACGTACGCGAGTGGTTGCTTTCTGGCGACAAAGCCGTCGCCGCCTTGGTAAGAAGACATCTATTAAATGAGATGGTGCCACATGACAACACAGGTTTGATCGAAAAACACCTGCAACGCTTTGATCCTGTCACCGCACGTTTTGGCGGCGGTGTCTACGGACCTAAATGGGTATCCACCCACTATACCATGGTCGAACTGACGGCGCTTGAGGTCGACCCCAACACACGTGAGTATCAAGCCGGACTAAAGACGCTCATGACACATCTGTGGCCTGGAAGGTTACCTCGAGGTGTTTACCACATCGATTTATGCATCCCCGGCATGGTGCTTGAGATGCTTGCCTACGCCAAAGTCGATGACAACATCATCGAGGAGATCATTGATTATCTGCTTGATTTTCAGATGCCTGATGGCGGGTGGAACTGCCGTATTGAAGGCGAAAAAAAGCCTCGGGTCAGTTCTGTCCACACCACCATTAATGTTCTTGAAGGCCTTGTGCGCATCGCCCAGGGCGCACACACACATCGCATCGACGAGGTCAATCACGCAATCAATCGAGGCATCGAATCGTTGCTGACGCGTAATCTGATCTACAAAAAAGGCACGAAAGCCCCCATCCATCACTTCATGACGCGGGCCCATTACCCGCCGCGTTGGAAATACGATTATCTTAGAGGGCTTGTGTTGCTTGCCAACCACAACCATCCCAACGACTCCCGCATGCACGACGCCCTCGAGCGGTTACGTGCACAAATGATAAAGGGGCGCTTTTTGAGGGGAAAAACGATTCCAGGTGTGATTGCCTTTACGTTAGAAGAAGGGCGATTCGGACGTTTCAACACGCTGCGTGCGTTGCGCGTGCTTAAACGATACGATGAAACGGCATTTCACCAAGCGCTCACAACCCACGCTGATTAAAAGCGGCCTAGCCGCTTTTATTAAAGTTAAATAATTAATGATAAACGATAAAAAAGTATTGAAATAAATTAAAAACCGAGGTATCATGGTCGTGTAAAGGAGTGATACAATGGAAACCACCTACAACCCCAAACGCTTCATGATTGTGGTGCGCATCGGCAAACTCTTCACCATGGGCCTGATGGTCCTCATGTACCTCGGTGCCGCCTTGGCTTTGCTTGGCACGGGCATTGCGTTGTTTATTCCAGCATCGGTGTTAACTTTTAGCCTGGACTCAATCAACACGTTGCGTGTTGAAACCATGAACGTTCGCATTGCCCTGCCTATTGACTTCATCGACGGCAACGTGATGGTGAAGTGGCTTGCCATCAGCGCCATGCTTGCAGGCGCAGTATATTTAGTGTTCTTCGGCACCATCATCCGCTTTATGCATGGACTCTTTGCGGACGTAGCAAAGGAAAAGCCGTTTTCTGAAGCGAACGTCATGCGGTTGTTTAACATGAGTTATTGGATGTTCGCCGGCGCCGTAATCTTGCCGCTATGTGCGATGGTTGTGGGAGGGCAGTTTATCCGACTTGTCGATGTGGCCGAAAGCAGTGTCGTCTACAGCGTGCATGATAACTTGCTTTTAACCGGCGTGCTCGTGTGGGTGCTTGCTAGCGTGTTCCGCTACGGAAAACACCTCCAAGACGAAGTCGACCAGACGGTGTGACATGGCGATTATTGTACGCTTAGACCGCGTGCTCGCGGATCGTAAAATGAGTCTATCACAACTCGCTGAAAAAGTTGGTATCAGCATCGTCAACCTATCCAAATTGAAAACCGGCAAAGTGAAAGCCATCCGCTTCTCAACCTTGGAAGCCATTTGCGAAGCGCTGAACTGTCAACCGGCCGACCTCTTGGAGTACAACCAACAACGCACGTCCTAGCGACGTGCGTTGTTTTTTAAAAAAACATCCCGGAGGATGTTTTTATGTTTCGTCGTTCTCGTCGTGGGTTTGCATGACATCGTCATAGGCATCTTTCACGCGCTTGGCGAGGCCTTTCACTTTGTTGATGGGAATTGAGCAGATGGCGACACGCAGACCACCGTAGACGTTGACGAAGAAGATGTTCAACGTTTTCAGTTTAAGATGCAGTTCGTTTTTGACGATTTGATCGTCAATTTTCAAGGTGATGAAGAAGCCTTCTTCGTAAGGATAAATCGGTAGGTTGACTTCCTCAGCTTCTCGCACGAAGATGTCCGCTCGTTCTTTCAACAAATGAACAAAGCCTTGTTTTTCCAGCATGTAGGCTTCCTTAAGTTTTTCATCAAGTGCGATGTCGGCGAACAAACGCATCGCACCGTTGTTGACGGTGGACCAGACGCCACGGGCGGTGTTGCCACAAGCGTGTTTCATTTTCGTTCGCTGCTCGTCGTTGCTTGAAATCAAGACTTGAGCGCCCACACGCATGCCGTAGGCGGTTAACGTTTTAGAGCCGCTGAAGGCGATGATGATGAGCACATTGTCAGGAAGCCCCACGTAACGCGAGAAACTTCGCTTGTAGGCTTCGCCTTGGGTAGTGAAGTCGACGTAGGCAATGTCTTGAAGCAAAATAAATGGGCCTTTTTCCGAGAGTTCGTTGACAACCTCAATGACTTTTTCCCATTCGTCGAGCTTCATGGTGTAGCCGGTGGGGTTTTGGCATGGGTCGTTGATAACCGCAAGCACACGACCTTGGTCACGCATGACTTTTTCACATGTCTCACGGAATGAGTCGACGTTGAATCGGTTGTCGTCGAACAAGGTGTAGGGTTCAATCATCACGCCGGCTTCTTTGGCGATGGTGATGTAAGGACCCCAACCGATGTCAGGATACACGACGGCTTCGCCGTGTTTGAGGGTGTTTTTAATGGTGCTTGATAAAGCACCGGTGCCTCCTGGGGTAGCGATGATGTCGCAGTCAACATCAAGGCCTGCGCTTTCAAAGAGCCACGATTTGACGGCGGCTTGAAACTCGGGTGGGCCCATGATGCTTGAGGCGTATTTGGCTTTTTGGATGTCATCGACGCGGTCGAAGGCGCGATAGACGGTGTCGAAGGTAAGCAATTTACCGGTCTCGTCGAAATAGGTGCCAAAGGCGCCGTTGACGACGTTTTCAATGCCGTACTTCTGGGCGGCGTCGATGGCGCCTTTGCTGGCTTCAAAGACGGTGTCGATGATTTCTTTGTCGTGTACGAGTTCGCTGACGAATAGTTTAATGGCGGATCACCCCGGGTTATGGCTTGAGTCGTGTGGCAATGGCTTGTTTGGCTTCGTCGGGAAGCGCGTCGCGGGCGTCGAGGTTAGTGAGGTACTCGATGCGTCCTTGCATGCGCTTGACAAAACGGTCCACGTAAGCCGCGTCGTTGAAGTCGGGTTCATAGCCATCGATAACGGCGTATTCAACGTCTTTAAGTGGTGTGAAAGGGTTATAGGTGTTGGTGTTTTCAACGATGCCTTCAATCGCGCCGAGCGTGACGGCAGGCGTGATTTTTTTCTCACCGAAATGCCCGGTGTTGATGACATAGCATGACACGTCGTGATTCTCAAAGAGTGCTTTAAAGTTGGTGTAGTCATGCGACAGTGGATAGAGACGGAAGGGGTTGGCATAGGGAACCATCGCAAGTTTGTTCGGGTCGGCACCGTGTTCGGCGCTGGTGCGCTTGGTTGCCAAGGTGGCGCCAAGGGTAGAAGCGAGCGTAGCCGAGTTGATTTTCAGCATGGGAGGCAACGTTTCATCTTTCATGATCCATATAATCGCGTTGGTTTTATCTTCGAACTTATAAAGGCGATTAGGTGCCCACAGTTTCGATTTCACCGCACGGCCGTTGCCGTTGCGAATGTCTTCGGTGACAGGGACGATGAGGCCGTTCTCGTCGCGGGTCGCGCCGACGTTTTGGATGGTGAGGAGGAACGTGTTGTCGGCTGAATCGGTCGGATAATCTTGAACCTTATCGAAGTAGGCAGGCTCAAGCGAGACGCTCGAGGTGTCCTTATCGGCAATGACGAAGGCATCGTCATGCAAGACGGTGATGTCGTATTTTTCATCATGACGCGAATGCGTGATGGTGCTTTTTCCTGAACCAGAAAGCCCAAAGACACTTAAAACAAACGAGTCGCCATGATGACGAACAAAGCGCTTTTGTCCTCCGTGACAAGGCGTGAAGCCGTTGCGTTGCGCAATCGACCACGCCATCGTGAGCGAGCCTTTTTTGTGTTCACCGAAGTAGCGCATGCCAAGCAGCACACCGACGTTGTGTTCACGATCGAATAGGGCCAGACCATCATCAAAGCTGTCAATGAATAAATCAGGGTCGGAATAAAGCAGGATGTCACCTTCGTCAAAGACACGTGAGTTGGCGTACATGGCCTTGACCTCATCGGTGTAGATTTGGAAGTTGAGCAGCCAGGAGTACAAGGTGTTTTCGAAGCCCTCAGGAATCAACAGGTGGGCTTTGACGGTGAAATCTTCGTGAAGGCCAATGATAGCCGTGGCATGATACATCGTCTTGTCGCGTGATTCGTAGACGGCTTCGCGCAGCATTTTCGCGTAGTCGTCACGGTTGCTGTCATCGACAAGCCGACGCGATTGCGCTTGGCGGCCGGTGATGCGGCCGTCGTTGAATATTAGCACCTTGGCATCCGAGGGTAATCCCTGCGCTTCGGGTTCGTGAACGGGCATGTCGGTGATGATGGTGCCCGGAGAATTTTTCGCGAGGTGATAGGCCTCTTCGAGGCTGGTCACTGGGATGACGTTGTTGCGGTAGTAGGCGGTTTCGATGGTGGTGCGGATAGGGTTAAAGAGTTTCGGGTTTTTGGTGCCGATTTCTGATCGTGCTAAAAAACTTTTGGTTGCCATGGTATCTCCTTTCGTGCGATAAAAAAGCAGTGATACTGCTTTTTTATTCGATGTTCCACTGGAAGAATGTGCGACGTTTCACGTCATCTTGGTGAATTCTCATGATTTTTTCAATGCGACGCTCAGCAAGAATGTCTGCGGCTTTGTAGGTCGGGATGCCTTCATCGCGTGCGATGGTGAAAATATCGGTCAGGCGGTCATAGATGGCATCCGTGGTTTGAATAGCGCTTTGCTCGTTGTAGCCGACCATTTCGTGGTAAACGTTGATGACCCCACCGGCGTTAATGACGAAGTCGGGGGCGTAGAGAATCCCTTTTTCATGCAATATGTCGCCATGTTTTGGCTCTTTAAGGACATTGTTGGCAGCGCCGGCAACAACCTTGGTGTTAAGACGCTCGATGGTGTCGTCGTTAATAACAGCGCCGATGGCATTTGGACTGAAAACATCGCTTTTGATGTCATAGATTTTATCAGGCTCAACATAGCGGGCGAGTTCGTACATGGTTTGGAACTGCTCAACTGCCTCAGGGTTGACGTCGGTAAAGTAGATTTTCTTGATTTTGTGCTTTTTGAGGTACTGAACCATTTCACGAACGACGGCGCCGACGCCTTGGAAGGCGATGACGAGTCCGTCGAGGTTGTCTTGGCCGAGTTTCTCTTTGACGGCGGCTTTCATGCCGACATACGTTCCTCGGGCGGTGAGGATGGTGGTGCTTCCAGCACCTTTGCGGGCGACGCCGGAGACGTAATCGGTCTCAAGGTCCATCCATTCGCAATCTTGCAGTGTCATGTTCATGTCTTGACCGGTGTAGACGCGGCCACCGAGGCTCTGGATGTAGCGGCCATATGAACGCATGAACGCTTCGTTTTTGAGTTTCTTCGGGTTGCCGATGATGACGGTTTTGCAGCCGCCGATGTTGAGGCCTGCGGCGGCATTTTTATAGGTCATGCCTTTCGCCAGTCGAGTCACGTCGTAAAGGGCTTCCTCTTCACTGGCGTAATCGTAGAAGCGAGTGCCGCCACACGAGGGGCCGAGTCGTGTATCATGGATGCAGGTGATGCCTTTGAGGCCGGTTTCTTTGTTATGGAAATAGATGACTTGCTCGAAACCTTCGTTGGTGTACTCGAACACCTGGTTCGTGTACTCCTCTTTTTTCTTTTTCATGGGATTCTCCTTTGTCCTTTATTGTGTGTCCGCCACAAGCGCGGACAGAGCGATCGAATAAAATTTACTTTCCGTTGAATCGGCGCGGCTTGTCAACACGATGGGTTTTTGTGCGCCGGCGATGACGCTGGCGCTTTTAGCGCTGCCGAGAAACATCATCGCTTTGTAAAATATGTTACCCGATTCAATCTGCGGCATCAACGCAAAATCAATGTCGCCTGCCATCGGATCGGTGATGCCTTTGTGATCCGCAGCGTCTTTGTTAATCGCGTTATCAAAGGCGAACGGTCCGCCGATGGTGCAGCCGTTAATGTCGCCTTGCTGATTGCGTTTGATCAGCGCCTCAGCGTCAAGGGTGGCTTGCATTTTCGGGTTGATTTTCTCAACCGCGGCGAGGCAACCCACCGAGGGATTATCGATGCCGATCGCATGAGCGATTTTCACGCCATTTTCAATAATTTCTTGTTTGATATCGACATCGGGATCGATGTTCATGGCGCCGTCGCTCATTATGAGCAGTTTGTGATACGTCGGAATTTCAAGGACGCTGACATGTGACAAACGGTTCTTTGTGCGCAAGCCATAACCTTTGTCGAGCGCGGCGCGCAAGATGACGGCCGTGTCGACATAGCCTTTCATCAGAAAATGTCCTTCGTTGGCACTGACTACTTTAACGGCTTCTTCACAGGCTTGCACGGTGTCGACGACATGCATGATGTCGTAGTGGCTTTGGTCGATGGACAAATCCTCAAGGGTTTCTTCAATCGCCACTTGATTTCCGACCAATATCGCGTCGATAAAACCTTCTTTACGGGCCATGTCGACTGCTTCCATCACATGATGGTCGTTGGCCACGGCGACAACTAACGTTTTTTTCGTTCGTGTTTTCGCTTCGTTTACAATGTCTTGCATGCTCTTAATCACAGTGTCATCCCTTCCCTTACACATATTCCTTCGCGGTTTGATCGCCCTTAAGCACACGGAGGGCACCAAGCGCGAGGGCTTCCATTTCGTCTTCACCTGGGTACACAAGCACACGACTGATGAAATCGACGCGCTCTTTAATCAACCCGACAGCCAGCTTATCGTAGGCCACACCGCCGGTCAGCACAATCGCATCCACATCACCTTTGAGAACTGCAGCACACGACCCGATTTCTTTGGCGATTTGGTAGCACATGACGCTGAAGATGAACTTGGCGTGCTCATCACCTGATTTGATGCGACGCTCGATGGTTTGTCCGTCGTTGGTTCCAAGGTAAGCCACAAGCCCACCTTGGCCGTAGTTTTTTCGCTTGATTTCTTCAAGCGTGTATTTCCCGCTAAAAACCATCTTGTAAAGCGGACCCATCGGCACTGAACCGCTGCGCTCGGGTGACATTGGTCCATCCCCGTCTAGGGCGTTGTTGACGTCAATCACACGCCCTTTTTGGTGTGCGCCCACACTGATGCCGCCGCCGAGGTGAGCGATAATCAAGTTTAGGTCGGTGTACGATTTGCCGAGATCATCGGCGGCTTTGAGTGCGACGGCTTTTTGATTTAAGGCATGAAACAAGCTGTCGCGTCTGATTTCTGGCATGCCAGTGTAGCGGGCAATGTCTTCCATTTCATCAACTGCCACGGGATCGACAATAAAACTCGGCGCACCGATACGGTCGCCAATGGTTTTGGCAAGCACGCATCCAAGGTTTGAGGCATGTTCTCCACGGGGGGCTTTTTTTATGTACTCAATCATGGCCTCGTTGACGGCGTACGTGCCACTCTCAATCGGTTTAAGCATGCCGCCGCGGCCGACCACGGCGTTCAACGATTTAATCTCAATGCCTGATTTTTCTAGGTTATCGAGAATGGCTTTTTCACGAAATTCGTATTGATCGATGATGCGTTTAAACGCGACGATTTCCTTCGCATCGTGTTTAACCGAAACGTTAAAAACGCACCGATTGTTTTCAAAGACGGCTAGTTTCGTGCTGGTGGAACCCGGGTTAATTGCAAGGATGTTATAAGCCATAAATACCTCCAGTATCGCTTCGTTTACACAACAATATGTATTATAACATGTTAGCGTTTACACGGCAACGGATTTCCGGCAAAAGAACGAAAAAATAGAAAACCGTAAAAAGCGCTTTGTTTATGGGAAAACGAGACGAAAAAAACGCCCGACAGGGCGTTTTTATGTGACAGGTTTAAGTCTGGAGGTAAAGTGTCTAAGCACGGGTGGTTCGTACTCAAACGTTACCCCTTTTAGTTCATTGCGGCGCGCGTAGACGGCAATCACTGCATCGGCCACCACATCAAGGTGTGTGTATGTGTAGGTGCGTCGAGGAATCGTCAGACGCATCAACTCAAGAGGGCTTTGCAAGTTTTCCTTGGTGTCGGGATCCCGGCCTAAGAGAAACGATCCGATTTCGACGGCGCGCACGCCAGCTTCAAGGTAGACAGCGTTGACGACACTTTGGGCGGGAAACTGATCGAAAGGAATGTGGGGACACATCGTTTTACAGTCGACAAACACGGCATGGCCGCCAACCGGGTGTTGAATCGGCACACCGGCGTCTCGCAGACGATCACCAAGGTAACGCACTTGGTCTAAGCGATGGCGTAGGTAATCTTCTTCAAGCGCTTCTTGAAGCCCAACGGCGAGCGCCTCCATGTCGCGCCCAGTCATGCCACCATAAGTCGGAAAGCCTTCCATTGGCACGATGTAAGTACGGCATCGTTCAAACAACGCATCATCTTCTTTAATGGCAATGATGCCACCGATGTTTGAGAGCCCGTCTTTTTTGGCGCTCATCAAAAACACATCAGCCAGGCCGAACAGTTCTTTGGATATCTCGTGGATGGACTTGTTTTCATAGCCTTTTTCACGCTGTTTGACGAAATACGCGTTTTCTGCGTAACGAGCTCCATCGATAATGATGGGAATGTCATGCGCCTTGGCAATGTCGCTTGTTTGACGCAGGTTCTCCATGCTGACCGGTTGACCGCCAGCGGAATTGTTGGTGACCGTCATGATGATGCCGGCAACGTTGTCTGCACCCCGGGCTTTAATCAGTTCACGCAAACGTTCAAGGTGGAAGTTTCCTTTGAAGGGATGATAGTTTTGTGTCTCGAAGCATTCGTCGATGACGCAATCGATGGCGCGAGCGCCGGCAAGTTCAACGTGTGCACGCGTGGTGTCGAAATGCATGTTAGAAATAAACGACATGCCCGGTTTTGTCACAAACTGAGGCAAGACAACCTGTTCGGCACCGCGACCCTGGTGGGCGGGAATAAAGTAGCGGTACCCGGTGATGTCCTTGATGACTTTTTCAAGACGGTAGAAGCTACGGCTGCCGGCATACGCTTCATCACCGCGCATCAAAGCGGCCCATTGATTGTGGCTCATGGCGCCGGTGCCGGAATCGGTGAGCAAATCGATGTAGACATCTTCACTTCTTAGCGAGAAAGGGTTGAAACCCGATTTTTCCAGCAATGTTATGCGTTCTTCACGTGTCGTCTGCCGAATGGGTTCGACCATTTTGATCCGGTACGGTTCTGCCGTGTATTTTTTATCCATTGAGGGCTCCTTTTGATGTAAGCTGGTTTCATTATACACAACTTAAGGCTAAAAATAAACCCGAAATGAAAACGCTTTTAAGGTTTTTCAACGCGTCGTGACACAGCTTGCTTGAGGCTGTGATATACTTAAAAATGAAAGGGTGATCCAATGAATCCATTTAACGCATACACCTGGAAAAACGGACTGACGATGCGCAACCGCCTGGTGATGGCACCGATGACAACGTACAGTGGCAATCCTGATCTCACGGTGTCGGCAGAAGAGCTGGCTTATTATGCTCAACGTGCCACCACCATCGGCATGGTCATCACCGCGGCGTGTGCCATCAACACACAAGCTCAAGCGTTTGAAAACCAAATCAGTTGTGGAGACGACCGCTTCGTCCCATCGCTTAACCAACTGGCTCAAACCATCAAACGCCATGGGGCGCTCGCTGTGTTGCAGGTGCATCACGGGGGGCGCATGAATGATCCTGCGCTGTTTGACGACCCAAACGACATCGTGTCTGCGAGCGCCATCAAAGCACCAAGACAAAACGTTCAAACACCCCGCGCGATGCGCGAAGATGAGGTCAAACACACGATAAAAGATTACGCTGAGGCGACGCGCCGGGCAGTTGAAGCTGGCTTTGACGGCGTCGAACTGCATGGGGCGAACACGTATTTGCTGCAACAGTTTTTCTCGCCGCATTCCAACCGGCGCGAAGATGCTTATGGAGGCACACGGGAAAAACGGATGCGCTTTATTCTTGAGACGGTTCGAGAAGCTGCCCGCGTGGTTACCATGCATGCGTCGGGACGGTTCTTGCTAGGGTATCGTTTCTCGCCCGAAGAACTTGAAACACCGGGCATCACGTTGGCGGACACGGAAGCGCTCGTTGCCTCGCTTGCCAAGGAGCCGCTTGATTTCTTACACATCTCGCTCGGCAGGTATGATCAGACCTCCATTCGCGATGCGGCGGACACGCGACGCATCGTTGATGCAGTTCAAGGGGCGTTGCAACGCCGCTTACCCTTGATTGGTGTCGGTGGCATTGAGACGAAGAAGGATGTGAAACAAGCTCTTGAGATAGGTTATGATTTGGTGGCTGCGGGCATGCCGCTTTTAGCCGATCCTAAGTGGGGCGAGACCATTCAGCATGATACCGCGCACAAGCGCCTTAATCCGGATACCTTGCCGACGCTGCTTTACACACGACTCTCTAAAAACCGTCAGCGGTTTGAAAAATCAGGTTACACATTCCCACAAACTTAAGATGATATAAGGGAGGCAAAACCATGTATCAACTCAACGTCATCAAACAAACGAAACTCGTCAAACAACTCGGCGGACCCCCGGTTTTCCACGATGGATTCCTCCGCCGGGTGCTCATCGACGGCGATGAAATGACGCTCGTCATTCGCATTCTCGCGTCCAACAACCCGTTGCTTAGTGCCGACACCATGGTGGCACTCAAATTGCTGGGGGTCACGCGTACGCTCATCAATGCCACCGATGTTGGTCAACACGTGATGGTGATTCACGATCTTGACATTCGCAAGGAAAATGACGGCCTGCACATGGTGCTTGAAAGCAGTAGCGGCGAGGTCAGCGAAGTATGGTTTGCGGCGATTGAACTCACCTCTATTAAGTAAAAAAAGAAGGAAACGACTAGCGATCGTTTCCTTTTTTTGTCGATTGAAATCCGCCTTCGAGCACGATGATGCGTCTGTGAAAGCGGCTGAGTAATTTTTTCGCAAGCCGTTTGGCACGCATGCCGCGATGACAATACAAGTACAAATCTTGATCGCGTCGCACGAGAGTTTGCTTCTTGCTTCGGAGAAAGCGGGGAGAAAAATTGCGGGCGCCTTTGATTCGGTCAGCCTCAAAGTCGCGTTGTTTGCGAATGTCGATGAGTTGCCCTTTGCGCATGTGTTTGCGAAACTCCTCATAAGGCACCACAATGATGCGATCTTTTTGTGCCGTGCGCGAAACGGCGCGCTTGGAAAACAGTTGCCCGAGCATCACACCGAGCATGATGACCACGAGAAAGGGCAAGAGGTTGTAAAAGAAATCCATGAACTAGCCTCCTATCACTGTCATTATAGTGAAGCGCTTCGTAAAAGTCAACGAAGGCGTTGAGGGAAAATTTTGTACAGGTCGAGCAATTGTCGATAAATATGATATAATAAAGCCATCAATTGAATGCAATCGAGTGATGTGTATGCCCACGAATCAAGATGGTAAAAGGCCGCATTGGCCTTACGGGATCGGCGTGCTAGTCGGCTTTACGATGGTCGCGCTTTTTTTGCTGGGGTATCGTTTCATCGCTGCGCAGGTTACCGTCATCGGCACCATCATGGTCTACACAGGCCTTGTGTTGTGGCCGGCGTACGCCGGCTTAACCATTATTCTTACGTGGCGTACCAACTTGTCTCAAGCACTTTGGACTCGTGCCATGGTGCGCTCTCAGGTAATGGTGCCTGCGGGTGCCGTGATGGCTTTGCTTACGATTGTGTTGTTGTATCGCGTGTTTGGAGGAGTGTGACGGTATGAAAAAAGCAGATTTGGCCTATTATGAACGTTTTAAAGAACCGCTCAAACATTTTTTGGTGTTCGTGCCACGAACCCGGATTAATTTTCAGGCTTATGTTCTGCTAGCGCTGTTTGGCTTGGCATCGATTGTCTTCGGACTCGAGATGGCAAACGTGCTAAGCACCACCATCTTTTCCGTGCCTTTCTACGCCGTGACCACCATGGTTACACTGGTGCCACCGATCGTATATATCCGTGCGGTTAACCGACGACGCGTGGTCGTCTCAGATAAGGCGTTGATTGTTAATCCCGGCCTGGGTAAAGCGAAAGTCTTTGCCTACGAAGACACCCGAAACGTTGACCTGACCGATGATGAGGCGTCACTTGTTGTGAGTGACACCCACAACCGTACAATGAGCGTGACCTTTGACGATTTCGACGGTGCGCTGCGCAAACTAATCGACCTATATCGGTACATGGGCTTTTTCCGCGAGGAGGCCGTGCCGTTTACCGTGACCTTTACCGATGATGACATTCTGCTGGAGCAAAAAAGCCAAGAGATGGATGAAGATACGTCGCAGTTGTTTGAAAAATTCATTAAGAAATACCGGTATCTGACTCCGGGCTTCCTTGAAGACATCATCTTTTTCAACGTCGAAATCGCCAAGGTGCAACTCACCGAGGCAAAGCACATCGTTTTTTACCTCAGTCACATCGATGTGAAACCCAATCACCCCGAAAACACATCGTTTAAAGCGCATAAAACCGATTCGGCCGTTGCGATTTTTGAGAATTTCAGCGACATTAAAGTCTATGAGTTGGACGATAAAGGACACAAAGGAAACCTTGTTGGCGAATCGTCACACGACATTCGTCAGACCGGTAAATCGGCGACAATTTTTGAAGGCAGCTATGATAAAGACAATGATTTGCTTGAACTTGTCGTGTCACGTGGCACGCAAAAACAGTTGATTACGATGCGTTTTAGCCAGGTCATCGTCGGCTGGAACAACCTCGTGGCCCCAAGTTGGTTTGAAAAGTGATTTCGTGTTGTCAAAGCGACGTAGCATCAGTATAATAGTCTCATGACATGAGGAGTGGTACCATGATAACAACCAACGATTTTAAAACCGGATTGACCATTCAACACGAGGGCAACCTATACCAAATTATTGAGTTTCTCCACGTGAAGCCAGGTAAAGGAAGCGCCTTTGTCCGCAGTAAGCTTCGCAACATGCGCACCGGCGCTGTCACCGAAAAAACATGGCGTGCCGGGGAGAAGGTTCAAACCGCCATGATCGATAAGGACAAGTTGCAGTATTTGTACGCCAACGGAGACATGCATGTATTCATGAACCAAGAAACGTACGAGCAAATCGAAATACACGCCCCACAGATCGAACATGAACTTAACTTTCTTAAAGAGATGATGGACGTTAATGTCATCAGCTTTGAGGGTGAAATACTCGGCGTCGACCTACCCGAAAAAGTGACCTTGGAAGTCGTCGACACCCCGCCCGGCGTGCGCGGCAACACCGTGACCAACGCAACTAAGGAAGCCACCGTTGAAACCGGTTATCGCCTCCAGGTTCCGCTGTTTATCGAAAACGGTGATCGCATTGTCATCAGCACACAAACGGGCAAATACAGCACCAAAGCATAGAAGGAGTGAGCATTGTTGGTTGATTCCGAAAGGATTATGATGCTCGTGGGCAACGTGCCCATCGGGCTGATCGTGTTGTTGGTGATTATGTTGTTGGTTTCGAGTTTCTTTTCTATGAGTGAAACCGTGTTTTCCAGCATGAACGTCATTCGTGTGCGTACCTACATCGATGAAAAGCGTAAGGGCGCGAAAAAGGCGTATTGGATTCACGATAATTTTGACCTTACCCTCTCGACCATACTCGTCGGCAACAACCTCGCCAACGTCGCCCTCGCGACCGTCAGTGTGGGGGTTTTTTCATCGTTCTTCGCCGGACAAGAAACCTTGGTGATGGTGTTGAACACGTTTGTGATGACGACGATTATTCTTATCTTTGGTGAGATTATCCCAAAAAGTCTCGCCAAACAACACGCTGACCAGATCGCCTTGAAAATCAGCGGTTTGATGTATGTCCTCATTAAAGCGATGCGGCCGATCACATACATTTTTGTAAAAATAAAATCGTGGTTTGTCAAACCCGACAACCGAGTGACCATCAGCGTCACGGAAGACGAACTTGAAACCATCATCGACACCATGGAAGAAGAAGGATCGATCGACGAAGACGAAGCGGAAATGTTGCAAAGCGTCCTTGATTTAAGCCAACGCAAGGTGTATGAAATCATGACACCGCGCGTTGACATGGTGGCAATCAACGTTAACGCTGAAGAGGAGACGATTAAGGGCGTTTTCTTCGAGCATCAGTTTTCACGGTTGCCCGTTTATGAAGGGTACCGGGACAACATCATTGGCGTGCTCACTGAACGCGACTTTTTCACCCACCTGATTCAACACAAGCCAATCGATGTCCGCGATTTGATGAAAACCCCGATTTTCGTGTCAAAATCAATGCGCGTCGACACGCTGATTGAAACCTTGCAACGAGAAAACACCCATCTTGCCATCGTCAGCGATGAGTTTGGCGGCACATCAGGCATTGTCACCATGGAAGATGCGCTTGAAGAACTTGTCGGAGAAATCTATGACGAACACGATGACGTGGATGATGATTTCATCAAGCACGTTGGCGAGGGTGAGTTCGAAGTGAACGCAGACATTCCGCTCACTGATTTGTTTGAAGACTTGAACCTCGGCATACCGCCGGAGGCTGACAAGACCCTTGGCGCATGGCTTTTTGAACAATTCGAGGCCATTCCGGAAGTTGACAAGCATCACCGCATTCGCCAGCAAATCGTCAACTATGAAACCGAGCGAGAAGCGCCTGACACCATTGACGTCGTCTTCACGATTCGAGAAATTAAAGAACGACGCATCAAGCACGTTCACATTCTAATCAGCCCAGTTTCAGCTAAAAACGAGGAGGATGAGTCGTAGTGGACCGCCTGCAAAAAGTAATTGCCAACAGCGGGTATTGTTCTCGACGCCACGCCGAAACACTCATGGAAAAAGGCAAAGTCCAGGTTAATGGCGTCACCATCACCACCTTGGGAACCAAGGTCGGCAAAAAGGACACGATTGTCGTCGAAGGGCAACCAATAACCACCGTCGAACCCGTCTACTATGTGCTTTATAAACCCGAAGGCTGCGTCAGCACCACCGACGATGAAAAAGGTCGCAAGACCGTGCTTGATTTGGTTCCGATCAACGAACGTATCTATCCTGTGGGAAGGCTCGATTACGACACGAGCGGGGTGCTTTTGTTGACCAATGACGGCGAGTTTAACCATAAAATGACCCACCCAAAAAGTGGCATTGAAAAAGAGTACGTTGCCCATGTTGAGGGCTTTGTCCGTAAAGAGACCAGTCGAAAGCTTGAACGCGGCATCAAACTGGATGGCCACAAAACCCGACGTGCACGCATCCAACGGGTCACGTATCATAAAGAATCCGAATCCACCACCTTGCACATCATCCTCACCGAAGGCAAAAACCGTCAAGTCAGACGCATGTTTGATACCGTCGGTCATCCGGTGACGAAACTACGTCGCGTGCGCTTTGGATGCGTCACCGTCGAGGGGATGGCTAAAGGTGAGGTGCGACACCTCAGACCGCACGAGTTAAAGACCTTGCTTCACTTAGCACGTCCACGTACGTGATTGTTAAGTTCTCGTTAAGTCGGTTGTGCCAACACCCGTTCTTTGATACAATGATATCGCAACCATTCGTGAGGTGACCCATGATTAAACTTAACCACTATCAGAAGGATATCTTGATTGTAATCATCATCGTGGCACTACAACTGTTTTTTACCGTGTTTTACCCGTTTCGCAACCCCGAAGTCGCCACCGACATCGTCGTCAACACCCGCTTCATCGCCTTGGAGTTCGAGTTTGTTTCCCAGGGGTCGACGTCGCTTTATCTTCCGGTTCTCGCCCTCATCTATGGGGTGATATTGGTGTTATTGCTCATCCAGAAGCATCGAAGCTGGGCGCTCATCTATGGGTTCGGCATCGCCTTGGTCGCTAAAGCATCTTACATGAGCGACCTGTATGCGCTGTCGGGACAAACCTACACCAACTTGCGCGTCGACGGCTTTCTTTCACAACGTGTCATCGACAACGGTGAGGTGCTTGCACAAAACATCACCGTCTATGTGCTTGCGGTGTTGTTGTTTGTGAAAATCGCCATCTATGTTCACGACGCCATCATGCGTCGAAAGGTCAGACAAACCAATGAAACCACATAGACGCGCAAGCGTCTTTTTTTATCCAAAAGAAAAGCGCGCCGAAGCGCGCTTGATCAACCGATTAACCCAGTGCCAAAGAGGGCCGCAAAGACCAAGCTGATGATGGTCATTAACTTGATTAAAATGTTGATTGATGGACCGCTTGTGTCTTTGAACGGATCACCAACCGTGTCACCGGTGACGCTCGCCTTATGCGCAAAGCTGCCTTTATCGCCGTGATGACCGTCTTCAATGTATTTTTTCGCGTTGTCCCAAGCGCCGCCGGCGTTGGCCATGAAAATCGCCATTGCAATTCCGCTTGCCAGGGCTCCTGCGAGCATGCCACCGAGTGCTTCAGCACCCAGCAAGAAGCCCATCGCTAGGGGTGCGCCGACCGCAAGCATGCCAGGCACAATCATCTCGCGGAGTGCCGCTTTGGTTGAAATGTCGACGCAACGCGCATAATCTGGCTTGGTGGTGTAATCCATGATGCCGGGCATCTCTTTGAACTGACGACGCACTTCCTCAATCATCTTGTTGGCTGCATGACCGACCGATGACATGGTCAGCGAACTGAACAAGAAGGGTAGCATGGCACCAATCAGAATGCCGATGATGACGTTGGGCGACGCGATGTCGATGACCGTAAGCCCCGCAGCCTGCGTAAAGGAACTGAAGAGCGCAAGGGCGGTAAGCGCCGCGCTGCCGATGGCGAACCCTTTGCCGATGGCGGCGGTGGTGTTACCAACCGCGTCAAGTTTGTCTGTGATTGTGCGCACCTTAGGATCCATGTTGCACATCTCGGCGATGCCCCCAGCGTTGTCGGCAATGGGGCCATAAGCATCAATGGCTATCGTCATGCCGGTCGTTGCAAGCATGCCCACGGCCGAAAGCGCAATGCCGTAAAGCCCGGCCGCTTGATGCGATAAGAAGATGGTGACACCGATTAACACAATCGGAATGGCAGTGGATTCCATGCCGATGGAGATGCCGCCGATGATGTTGGTTGCATGACCGGTCTCCGATTGCTTGGCAATGTCACGCACTTTTGAGTAATCGCTTGAGGTATACATTTCGGTGGTAAAGCCGATAATCAACCCGACTGCTAGCCCGGCGAATATCGCCACCAACGGACCCCATTGACCGAACCAATTATCTGAGAACTGCGTAAAGAAATCGTTGCTTACATAGTATAAGGTTAGTAGCACGGCGCCGGTTAAGAAAATCGCTCCAGCGACATAGGTGCCCTTTTTGAGGACTTTATGTGGTTCGTCGGCTTCTTTGGTTCGGATTGTGACCGTGCCAAGAATCGCCGAAGCAATGCCGACAGCAGCAAGGATTAATGGGAAAAGAATCCATTGCGCTTGCATGTCACCACCCAGCAACATACCTAAGGTGATGGCGGCAATCAGCGAGCCGATGTACGATTCGAATAGGTCAGCACCCATGCCCGCCACATCACCCACATTGTCACCAACATTATC
>SLOP01000018.1 GCA_007132465.1 Candidatus Izemoplasma sp. | reverse complement strand
CACGTTGTTCCCGAGGCTCACCGTCACCGATCCGTATGGCACCTTCATTATCATCAACACCATTTTAGACGCTGATCCAACCTTCCCCTTGCACAACGTCCGTCTACACAAAATGCTTGAAGCTTGGCAAGGGTTCCACCGCATGCGTTTAGGCCTCGAATAATCGATTAAAACCCGCCAAATTGGCGGGTTTTTTTGTGCCATGAAAAAAGGGAAGGCGAGCCTTCCCTTTACGCGTTACTCTTTGTCTTCGTCGTCGGTTTCTTCGTCGCGATCGCCTTTTTGCTTGATCGCTTCAACTTCAACGTCTTCGTCGTCCTCAACCGCTTCTTCCTCTTCGGTTGGTTCGTCTTCATAGGTCGGTTCGGTGACGTTGACAATCATCTTCTCAGGATCCTCAAGCACCTTCAGGCCCTCAGCCACGTCGAGGTCCTTGACGCGAAGCGCGTCGCCATCTTCTAGGCCGTTGACGTCAAGCTCGAAGCTCGAGACACCGGCACCGGGTGAAAACTCGGTTTCAATGGTGTCGTTGATGAGTTGGACCACGAGGCCGCGAGCTTCGACTTCGGCTTTGTTGATGAGGTAAACCGGAATGTCGGCGGTGATGCGGTCTTGTGCGGTGACCTTGATGAGATCAAAATGTAAAATCCGGTTGTAGTTCAGCGGATCTTTTTGCACCTCTTTGATGTAAACCTGGTGTTGCTTGCCATCAAGTTTAACCTTGAAGGTCATGCTTGTTCCGTTTTTACGGTACAATTTTCCAAATTCCACCGCGTCGGCTTGCACCGGGGTCGAATCGATTTTTCTCCCGTAGATGACACCCGGCACGAGGTCGTTTTCACGAACCTTTCGCAGCGAGTCTTGTCGTAGTGATAACTTCATAAATGTTGACTCCTCTCATTGATATGCTTGCCGTGCGTTCGCACGATTGTTAATAGTTTACCACAGCCGCATGGCTTTGTCTATTTTTTCATTTTCGGCTTATAAAACCGTTCGCGATCGAGCACCGGTAGCGATGGTGTGAAGGTTCCTGGTTCAATGGTGTCAAGGGCTTCGCCGAGTACGGCGAACTTTGAATCGATGTTGTCAATGAAGTGCAGGGCTAAGGCTTCAGGGACGTTGGGCTTCTTCGGTGAACCAAAGTTGCCGTAATAATGATGGGACAAAATAATGTGTTCAAGCAACATCCGCTCTTCGGTGTCGTAGATGCCGTGTTCGGTTGCCGCCTTAGTAATCGCTTTTACACCCATCGTGATATGGCCAATCAAGCGGCCTTCGGTGGTGTACTCGGGATCTTTGTAGTTGGAGAGTTCGATGGTTTTACACACATCGTGAAGGATGATGCCGGCGTACAGTAAATCGGCGTTTAAGAAG
Organism: Candidatus Izemoplasma sp.; assembly: GCA_007132465.1. Lineage (GTDB taxonomy): Bacteria > Bacillota_I > Bacilli_A > Izemoplasmatales > Izemoplasmataceae > SLQR01. Next base: position 87,049 of record SLOP01000018.1, on the reverse strand, counting down.
GTGTACACCTTCAACAACCCATCAGCTACCCGAAGCATCGTTTCGGTGTGATGCGCCAACCCGCCGATGTAAGCATGATGAAAGCGTGTCGCCGCGGGATAGAGATAAAAGCGATCTTTATGCTTGTCGTAAATCGTCTGCGTCAGCGTTTTGATGGCCGGATTTTCTAGGGTGCCCATGGTGCGTTCGATGGACGCTTTGACGGCTTCAATGTCCGCTGGTGCGAAGGTATAAAATAGGCGCATGAGGCGTTCTTTTTCACCGAGCGTCTTCGCCTTGTCGTCCATCGGCACATAGTCGATGACGAGGAGTTGCTCTTTGTCGTTGTGCACGGTGGGTTCGGTGTTGAAAAAATACACGTCCCCATCGTTAAGTGTGACATTTTCATCGATGCGAATCGTCGTCGGCCGTTGGTTGATCGGCTCTTTTTTCGCTTCTGTCTCGGTGAGCACACTCAAGGTGTTCGTGTCGTAGGAGGTGGGGTTCGTCGCAATAATCTTGGCATAAAATTGGGTCATGTTATCGTCCTTTCAGCACGGTCGTAGCGATGGCTTCAAGTGTCAGCACACCGTCTTTAAGCGTTGCCTGCCCATCGGCGGTGAAGCGGACCTCAGCGTCTGAGGTCGCGGTGAACCGCTCGGTGCCGGCACGCGGCTTAAAAATGACCAAGATGGTTTCGTTTTCGCCGTGGATGCGGTAAACCACACTGCCGTGTTTGGTTTTTTCCACGTCGACGGCGTCGATGATGGTGGGTTTCGAGGCGAGGCGCAGGAGCGGCTCGTTGTTGCGTAAATCTATCAGCTGTTTGAGGCGGGTGATGCGGGCGTGATGGTGATCGACCAACGACCAGTCGATGCGGTTGATGGCATCGCCGCTTCGGTAGCTGTTTTTATCCATTTTCTTGGTGCGCATGAACTCTTGTCCCATGTGAATGAAGGGGACTCCCTGCGCTAGAACACACATGGCGGTGGCGAGTTCTTGGTGTTGGTGGCGCGTCGGTTCAGGCGTGTCTTTGAGTGCCGCAAGGATTTTATCATGCAGCGTGTGGTTGTCGTGGCAGGCCACGTAATTGATCGATTGTCCGGGTGAGGTAAAGCGGTGCGGCGACCCTTTGAACAACGCGGCTAAGGTTTTCGTTTCAACCCTACCGCCCAAGGCAAACCCTTTGTCCTCAAGGTTAAAGGTGTGGCCTTTCACCGCATCGCGAAACGCGTCGTTGAAAAACCCGATGTTGAAGAGCACGTCAGGGTTGTCATGATGGGTGCGCTTCTTGTCGGGAAGCGGCGTGGTGATGTTCCACCCTTCACCGTAGACAAGGATGTCCTTACGGTAATTTTCGAGCCGTTGGCGCAGCCGATGCATCGTCGTGATATCAATCAACCCCATCAAGTCAAAACGGAACCCATCAACGCCGTAGTGCGTGGCGTAGTGCATCACGTTATCGACGATGAGTTTGCGCATCATGCGACGCTCGGTGGCAAGGTCGTTTCCGCACCCGCTCCCATTTGTCAGCATGCCTTTCTTATCGTAGCGAAAAACGTACCCTGGAACGAGTTTTTCCATCGAAAACCGCGCCGGGGCGTACACGTGATTATACACCGCGTCCATGACGACGCGCAAGCCCGCCTTGTGGTGGGCGTCAATCATTGCGCGAAGTTCGCGAATGCGCGCGTAGGGATCGTCCGGGTCAGAGGCGTACGACCCTTCGGGCACGAAATATTGCATCGGGTTATAACCCCAGTTGTAATGTTTGTGGGGAGCAGTTTCATCGACGCCTTCAAAATCGTAAAACGGCAAATACTGAACGTGAGTCACCCCGAGGTCAACCAGGTAATCAAACCCTGCCGGTCGCCCTTCAGGCGTCCTTAGGTCACGGGCGACGGCGGCCAGATAGGTTGAGCGCTTATCCAGCGAAAGCGTAGGGTCACTCGTAAGGTCACGCACGCTCGCTTCATACACCACCGCGTCGGTGGGGTTACCGGAAAACGGTGGTCGCTCAGCCATGGTGTCGCCGAAAGCTTTGGTTTGATCGATGACCACGTTGTGTTCGCCGTTCGCTGTTGAGGCCAGGGCGTACGGGTCGTGAGTGACGACCACGCGTCCGTTCACATCAGCGTGCAGGCGATACTTGACGCCTTCATGGTCGCCATCAAGGCTCAACGACCACACGCCTTGGTTGTCGTAGTGAAAAGCGTGGAAGGTCGTGTTTCCGTCATCGTCAATGCGTTCAAGCTTGATCGCTTTGGCAATCGGCGTCCACACTTTAAACCGGGTCGCGTCGGGGCTGTAGGTGTGACCGAGGTCGTCGCCGTCGTAGGCATACAGATCGTCAAACGCCTCGGTGCGGACGATTTTTCCACTGTAAAGCCCCATCGTCTGACCGGTATCGGCTTCAACGACGTAACGCTTGTTTAAGAAGACGAACCCGTCAAAACTCAACGTATACTTATAACGGTTGCCTTCGTGAACGCGTGATTCGATGGTGAGTGACGCCACCTCATCATTGCCTCGAAGCCGGAAGGACGAGGGCGCATCGCCGGAGGTTTCAACGATGACGGTGAGGCGACGAAAATCGTCCAAATACGCTTCATTCATGACCATTCTCCTTTGGTATCGTGCGTGCCATGCGCGCGGCTTCTTTGCGAAGCGCGTCGCGCTTGTTAGGAAGGCGCTGGTTGATGACTTCGAGCACCAAATGATCGATGATGAAGCCGATGTCGCGTCGACGCGTGAACGGGGTTTCACGCACAATGTCGTCGCCTTTAAACACAAGGTCACACACGGCGCGAATCGGTAAGGCCGCGTCGATGCGCTCAATGTCAGCGGCCGCGTCGGGCATGCCGAGGATGCGGTTGACGGTGTTAACAAACAGGCATGTGGCTTTACCAAACTGGAAGAGATGGTCCGGACGAAAGCCGGTCTCACGTGTTTGTTGGTGTAGGTTAAACGTCGCGCGAAACAGTTTTTGTTGGCGCTTGGAAAATTTATACGTGTCCATCGCATCGGGGGTTTCGAGCACAAACGTCGCAAAGGCAACCTCGGCGTCATAGTCCAGCTCGGTGGCAGCAAGTTTGGCAATGCCCGCTTGGGCATGCGGAAGGTGCGCGTCAAAGCCAGCGTCTTGCATGCGCTTTAAGGCACGGTGTTTATGGGGGGCAGCGAACAGCTTGATGAGTTCATCGCGGACACGCTCAATGGCGACGTGGGTGATGTTTTGAGCGAGCGAGCGGATGGCCTCAAAGGTGTTTGTCTCAATGGTGAAATCCAGTTTTGCGACAAAGCGAAACGCTCGAAGCATCCTTAGGGCGTCTTCACCGAACCGTTCATAAGGGTCGCCGATGGTGCGTAGCCGTTTCGCTTTGAGGTCGGCAAGGCCTCCGTGATAATCGTGCAATGTCTCATCGGCATCCATCACCAGTTGGTTGACGGTGAAATCACGGCGTGCAAGATCTTCTTCAAGCGTGGCGTCAAAGCGAACTTGATCGGGACGACGCTTGTCGGCATAGCCGGCTTCGGTGCGATACGTCGTCACTTCAAACGGCGTTCCCTCAAGCACGATGGTGACGGTGCCGTATTTCTCACCTGTGAGGACGACCTTGTCGAATAAGTCAGCAACGCGATCGGGTGTGGCGTTGGTGGTGATGTCGATGTCGTCGGTGTCGATGCCGAGACAGCGGTCGCGAACAAACCCGCCGACAAAATAGGCCTCATGGCCGTGGCGGGTTAAGGTGCGTATAATATGCTTGCCTTTTTCGAGGGTGGTTTTCATCGTCATCACCATATGAATTATACACCATTCATGGACATTTTTCCACGTTAGCGTGCACAAGATTGGTGTCTGTTGTATAATTGAATCAACGGAGGGATGCCCGTGGACAGCATCAAAACAGCCATCACCCATACGCTTGAAATCAAAAAATCAACGTTTATCGCCTACCTCAGACCGGCGGCGTTTATCAAGGACGTCGAACACGCGTTAAAAACCATTCGCGATGCCCACCCCGAGGCTTCACATCATTGCGTGGCCTATGTGTTAGGTCACGAAAGTGAAGTGCAGCGATTCGACGACGATGGTGAGCCGGCGCACACCGCCGGTAAGCCAATGCTTGAAGTGTTGAGAAAAAACCATCTCACCAACGTGCTATGTGTTGTCGTGCGGTATTTCGGCGGCGTAAAACTTGGCGCGGGCGGCCTGGTTCGAGCCTACACCAAAGCCACAAGCGAAGCCGTCAAACGAGCAAAGCGGGCAACGAAACACGCGATGGTGACGCTTCAAGTGCGTGTTGATTTTCCCGAGGCCGGGGCCGTGGAACGCGCGTTGCGAGCACGGGCGCGTGTGTCCGATAGCGTCTACACTGACAGCGTGCTTTTTGTTGTCGACGCGTGTGAATCCGAGGCTGATGCACTCGAAGGCCATGTGCGTGATCTCACGCGAGGAAACGCTCATGTTGAGGTCACCAGACGATATGTCACCTACACATAAACAAAGGATGCTGGGCATCCTTTTTTAATTGATTAAGCCGGTTGAAAGGTCAATCAACCACGCGAAGGTTCGGGTCACAAGGTAACTGAGCGCTAGGCTGAGAAAAATCGTGATAATCTGAATTTGCCAGACCGCCCCTTTATGAAAATGTTTGGCGAGGTCTACGGCCATCATCGCTTTAAAGGTGACGGGAAAAATCACGAAAAACAACAGCAGTTCCATCAAGGTCGCAAAGAAAGGATCCATGGCACACTCCTTTGTAAATAGCCATCAAGGACATCATCGGGTGTTTCCACGCGAATCATGATGCGATTAGGAAGGCAGGTGATCGGTCGCGCGGGGGTATTGGTCGGTCCGTGGGTACGGCATAAGTTCAGCGGACTGATTTCATAGACGACGCTAACACGCCCAGCCTGATGTTCAATCACCACCGGGCCATTATCACCGCGCACACAATAAACGTTGGTGGCAACAAAACACGCGGCGGCTGCGTCGATGTCAGGGTAATCGTCGGGGTGGACGAGGAGGGCTTCATCGTAAACCGTGTAGCTCCCGTCGGCGAGGGCAATGGACAACACGGGGGTGTTGCCGTGGTAGACGACGGCGCGGGCATCTTCATCGACGAGCAACCGTTCAAGCAACGCCACCACGCCAACGGATAATAACGCGACAACCAGCACCACCACCAACAACGTTTTATCGTTTCCTTTCATCGCCTCACCACCTTTCCGTTTCGATTATATCACAGGCGTGATGTTACACCAACACCAACGCCACCACCAGGACAATCCATAAAAACGCGGTGCCTCCGTAGATGATGCGGGTGCGTTCCACCGAGGTCCGGTTAAGGAACTGCTCAATCACCCAGGTGGCGAATTGGGCGAAGACCAACGCGTAAATCGCCGCTTCCACCATCCCAAAGGCGAGCCGCAACCAGACCGTGAAACCGACCGCGACCACCGGATACAGGGTCATCATTTCATCGGTTTCAGGCGTTGAGGTGGGTTCAGCGACAAAGAACACGAGCATAAACAAGGTGTACCCCAACAGCAACCGGCTAAAAAGACCCCACCATGAGTAATCGGTGAGCAACGCGAAGGCGACGACAGCCAGGGTCATGTTCGCCAAATACCATATGCTCATGCGAAACTGGACGATTTTGGTCACGGCCATGTAGACCCACAGCACGCCAAGCACCAAAAACGCGGTGGACCCGAACGTCAACCCTTCGTACGTTCCCAACAGCAACTGCAGGGGTCCGAGTTCGAAGGAGGCTTCGCCAAAAATGTTAATCATCGTTTCAGAGACAACCATGTGCCCGCCAAAAACCGCATGCACAGTCAAAACCGCAAAAAGCACGGGGTGGACGATGGCTTTATGAAAGATCCATTTGAATAGCCGATCGATGATAAGCATGATGAGCATGGTCACCGGCACGATGTAAAGGGGCGCGCCCACCGGCAACAAGAGCGCCACCAAGAGCGCCTTCGTGAGCACGTGCATGTAGTGACGATACCCGATTACTTCAAGCCCAAGGAGCAGCCGGACAAGGGCTATGAGGCCCACGGCGATTACCGCGGCAAGAGCGGTAATCACGAGCCCATCCAGCGCCTGGCGCCAGCCGACGACAAACTGGACCACCAGCGCCACCAAGGTGATGAAGACAACGGCGATGTGATAGCTAATCCAGCGCGTGTAGCTGTTTTCCACGGTGCTGACGAGCGGGGTTTTTTGTTCAGGTAACACGGCCTTTTCCTCCCAACAACGCCCGTCCTTCTTTCACGTACTCCATCACGTTGATTTTTGACGGACAATAGAAACTGCATAACCCACATTCGATGCACAAGTCAGTACGCATCCGATCGAGGGCGATGCCGTGTTTGACTGCATGCATGATTTTTGAGGGTAAAATACCCACCGGGCATTTCAGGTTGCAGCGGCCGCATGCAATGCATTCATAGACCTCGCGTTCGCGGTGTTCTTGAATGTAGATGCCAGCGAAATCATGGCCGATGCCAAAACTTTCGTTACGCAACACGCGGTTTTGCAGGCGCATGTTTTTGTGAATCGTGATTGCTTTTTGTGTGTCGTAACCGCCCACAATCCGAAGGATATCACCGAACAACGTGCCCGTACGCACAAACAAGACGCTCGGGTTTTTGATGGCTTCGCCTTGGACGACGACACGGTTAATGACACTCGGGCGTTTGTGCACAACGATTTCCCGAAGTTTCAACATCGATTCGAGCGATAAATAATTATAAGGAGCGCGCGTCTTCAGCGCGCCATTGAAGATCTCGTTGATGATGCGGTGCCGAAAGTTGACGCCTTTTTCCGGTTTCACGCGCACCGTTTCAACGGGCAGGGTGCCGTGGCTTTCCCACAGCGCAGCCTCGTCTTCTTTGATGAGCAGCACACAACGTTCAAGTCCGTAGTGTTTGTGAAGGGCTCGCAACGCTTCCAATATGCTTTCATGATGCGTATCAAGCAACGCCTTGTCAACGGTGATGAACGGTTCGTCAAAAAAGACCAAATCGACAATCAGCGTGTCAAGCCGCGCGTAGTTGATTTGTTCAAGGGGTCTAACCGGTTTGAAATAACGCTCGATGCGCGTCGTGATATGCATGTCCGAGACGCTGGGTTCAACCGTGTTCTTGGTGTCGTTGTCAATCAACACATGCGGAAGCACGCGACCTGTTTCATCAGCGTGGTTGAGCATTTGCAAAATGGTTCCGCTGACGGTGGCGTAGTGTTCGCCGTGGGCGTCAAGCGGGGTGCCGATGCGAACGTGTTGACCGACGGCGAGGGTCGGTTTGCGGTCGGGGACCGCGAGCATAACCCGTCGCGGTTGGACGTAATTTTTTTGAACAGTAATCATCGCTTCATCCCTTTGTTTCCCGTTGTGACTTCACCACGTATTATAGCACGAGTTCTTCGTTTTTCATCGATTTCTACGTGAAAAATGCACGCCGTATGGTATAATACAATTCGTGAAAGGAGGCCGTAACATGAAGAAAATCTTGTGTGTTCTCAGCGTGCTCGTCTCCGGCCTTTTCTTTGTTTCGACGCACGTTCACGCCGAGGGTGAGGACACCCCCATCAACGTCTGGCGCTTCAACTTTCGTGATGTGTTTGATACGTATGTTCACATCACCATCTACACCACTGACACGTTAACTGAAGATGACTTGGAACCTTTGTATTACGAGATATACAACACCGTGTGGCGCGTTCATGACGTCTCAACCAAATACCCAAACCCCTACATTCATCCGCTGCCGGGTGAAACGCGCGATGAGCGCAAAGACGACGTCGCCGTGCGTGAAGCGCGTGTGAGCGTCCGTGAGATTAACGACAACCCTGGCGTCGCCCACGTGGTCGATTCGTGGTTGCTTGAGATGATTCAACTTGGCATCGATGTCTATAACGACCCGGCCACAAACCAACGATTCAACATCGCCATGGGCTCGTTGCTGGAGGTTTGGAAAGATTACACCGAGCGCTGTCTCGAGGAAAACATCTGCGAACTGCCGTCGGCGCAAACACTCGCCGCCGCCGATACACTCAACGATCCCAACCTGATTGTGATCGACGCCACCGCGTCAACTGTGACCATCCCCGAAGGGATGATGCTTGATCTTGGCGGCCTTGCCAAAGGCTATGGTGCCGATCGAGTCGGGGACATATTGCGAGACAGCCCGTTTGTCAACTCGTTCTTGGTCGACGCGGGCGGCTCAAGCATCGAACTCCACGGTAATCGCCCCCACGTGGACGATGGGCTGTGGCGCATCGGCTTGACCGAACCCGACGCGTATGGACGAATCTTGATGCCCGGTGGCACCACGGTGGGAACATCGAGCGGGTTCAAACGCTTCTACCGTGTGCCTGGCGATGACACACGGTATCATCACTTGATCGATCCTGACACTCGGTTTCCCGCCCAACACATGCAAGCAGTAACCGTGCTCGCCGAAGACACCCGCATGGTCGACCTTCACAAAAGCATCGCCTTCTTGATGGAACTTGACGATTCCATCGCCTACATTAACGGGCTTGAGGGCGTTGAAGCGTTGTGGGTCGACAACGACGGCACCGTGCATCTAAGCGACGGGTTTTCGTCCGTCTACACCTTGGAGTACTACGATGAAGACAGCACGAGCTTATGGATATACGCCCTCGGTGGGCTTAGTGCGTTGATGATTCTTGCGGTAGCGGGTTACTACGTTGCCAGCGCGTTTCGTCACAAAAATGACGAGGTGGATTACGCCGGCACGACCAGCACATCATCCCCATCCGATGACACATAAAAAACGTCCCGAGGGACGTTTTTTTGGTATTTTTAAATACCTCAGTGCTCCGGACCAACCACCGGTGACACGATGGTAATCATGCGCTCGGCAAGCCGTCCCACGAAATACCCTGCGGGAATACTGAGGAGAAACATCAAGGGGAAATAAAAGATGACGAAAGGACCGACGATGACCATCGCCACAAGAATCTGTCCGACCACGTGGGCCACGGCGCCCATCACGCTGACACTGATGATGCTGAAACCGGGCAAATGTCTAAACGTCACCATCGCCGCATACGCAAGCATCCCACCCACAAGGCCGGTGAAAAACGGTACGCCCAGCAACGTGCCAGTGCCTAAGGCCACCAGGAAGACACGTAAAAACAAGATGGCGAAGGCGTCGCGTTTGCCATACAGATAAAGCACCGTCAACACGACGACATTGGCGATGCCAAGACGTAGACCTCCAGCACCTAAAAAGGGCATCAAAAAAGGCACCGTCGTGGTCACGGCAGCCATGACGATGCGTTCGACGATGTTAATGACAACGCTCAAGGCAAGCAGCACACTGAGCAACGTAAGGCGTTTGGTTTCCATGGTATCACCGCGTCTATTCTAACACCCAAAGGGCGCTCTCGCAAGCAAAAGAAAAAAGCGGCCGGTTCGCCGCTTCAATCATCGGAGTCGCTCTTTTTGTTTAAGAGGGCGTAAAGCAAGCTGAGCGGCCAAAAAAGCAGCCCGAGCGTCGGCACGATAAACCACGGCCCATAGTCCCAAAAATAGACGAGGTTCACATAACCGAGGATGCCGGCGATAAGCACGGTCGACAACGAGGCAAAAAGCAGATCGTTTCGGTAATGTCGAAGGGTCTTAATGCGGTGGTGTCGACGTTTCTCACGTGCCATCTTTGGGTGATAATAATCATCAATCTCCCCAAACTCATCGATGGTTTTGTCAATTGCATCGTCTTCGGACATGCCCTGTTCTTTCAAGTCCTCGACTTTTTCAATCAGCATCTGCGTCAAAATTTCCATCGATTCTTTGTCTTCTTTGGTGATTTTTTTTGCCCTGAACATGCGGCGAACAAACGATTCAATCGCTTTCATGGTCGCCCTCCAAGAGCTGTGACATGATGGTTTTTAGTTCTTTCCATTCCTTGATTTTCTCATGGTAGTAGGCCTTGCCGAGTGGGGTGATGGCATAGTAACGTCGTCTTCCGCCGTGTGACTTGGTGCCGATGTATGAACGAATCAGTTCCTTGCGTTCGAGGCGCTGAACCAACGCGTAAAGCGTGCCTTCTTTGACAGAAAAGGACGCAGCGGTACGCGACTGAATCTCATTGGCAATCTCATAGGCGTACCGGTCTTTTTCGATGATGAGTTTTAGAATGACAGGTTCCATGTGGCCCCGTAATATGTCGGAACTGATGGCCATAAAAACACCCCTACACGTGACATGCTTAATTCATTGTACCAAATGCGGCATGTGGTGTAAAGGTGTCTTTGGCTTCAATACTTGTTTTTAAAATAGCTTGATAGGTTTTCGAGTGAATCGATAAGCAACTTGTTTTCGTCGAGTTTCATGTCTTCGATGGTGGCATCAATCATTTCATCGTGAAACGCTTCGTGAATGCGTAAAACCTCACGTGCCTTATCGGTCAATTTGACGATGACTTTGCGTCGATCACCGGCCACACGATCGCGTTCGCAGTACCCTTTTTCAACCAAGCGATTGATTGATGTGGTCAACGTGCCTACCGTGATGCGTAACCGTTTGGCGACCTTGGACATCGTCGGTTCGGCGGTTTTCTCAATCGCCTCGAGCACATGCACTTCGTTCATGGAAAGCTCAACGCCCCGTTTCCGCAGGTTGGCTTGTTCGATGCTTAGAATATGGTTGAACACTTCAACCAGGAGTTCGTTGATAATGGCTTTCGGGGTTTTCTCAGGCATCGTGAGCTCCTTTCAACGTTATGCTTTCGGTACCCAACCAATGGCAAGCGTGCCCGGTCCGGCGTGGGCACCGACGACGGGTGTCAACGGATAATCTTTAACGGTTTTCAAGTTCGGCAAGCGATTAAGCAAATCTTGACGCACCGACTCCACAGCATCGCTGGCGTTGGCGTGGGCGATGAACACCTCAAGTTTATCGTTGGCGTGATCGTCAGCAAATTTCTCAACGATGCGTTTTAACGCTTTGGACCGTGTGCGGATTTTCTCAAGCGGTTCAACGCGGCCTTCACGGGTCAAATGCAACATTGGCTTGATTTTAAGTAAACTGCCTAAAAAGCCGCTGGCACCACTTAACCGTCCGTTGCGCACCAAGTATTTCAGCGTGTCTACGCTGATGAGAATGCCTTGATGTTCACGAATGTCGATGAGTTTGTCAATGATGTCGGTCACGTTTTTACCTTGTTTAATCATTTTAGCGGCGGTTAAGGCCATGTAGGCTTCAGGGTACGCCACCGTCAGCGAATCAAACACGGTGACTTTAACGCCATCAATCATGCTGGCGGCCATGCGTGCGCCTTCGTAGGTGCCACTGAGTTTTGATGAAATGGTGATGACGAGAATTTCTTCGTACCCGTCTTTCTTCAGTTCCTCGTACGTCTCCAAGATGACGCCGGTTGCTGTTTGCGCCGTCGAGGGGTGCAATTCCGGTTTCTCGACGAGCATCGTGTAGAAGTCTTCTGCTTTGATGTCGACGAAATCGGTGTATTCATCTTCACCAAACAGCAGCACCGATCGAATGACGCGAATGTCGTAATCATGTTTAAGGTAATCGATGCCTGAGTTGCCGCAAACTACCAATCCAATTTTTCCCATGGGACCCTCCATTTGTTTGATATTCAAACTTTTCTTAGTTCAAATGTACCTTATCACGACAAGATTGTCAATAGAAATCCCCTCCGGAGAGGGGATTTCGTTCTTATGATCTGTTGTGGTTGTTTTTGATGTATTCATCCATGTGATGTGCGGCGTCTTTGCCCGCGCCCATCGCTAGGATGACGGTCGCGGCGCCGGTCACCACATCGCCGCCGGCGAACACGCCGTCGACCGACGTCATCTGGTACTCGTCGGTGATGATGCCACCCCACGGTTGCGTATCCAGCCCAGCGGTGTTGTCTTTGATGATTGGGTTAGGTTTTTGGCCGATGGAGATGATGATGTTATCGATGTCGTAGGTGGTGTATTCGCCGGTTGGAAGCGGGCGTTGACGACCCGAGGAATCCGGCTCACCGAGTTTCATCTTCTCAATTTTCACCTGCTTAACAATCCGATCTTCGCCAATCAACTCAACCGGGTTTTGCAACAGCCTTAAATCGATGCCTTCTTCTTCAGCATGATGGATTTCATCGAGACGTGCCGGTAAACTTTTGCGATCGCGACGATACAAAATGAAGACGTTTTTCGCGCCCAAACGCTTAGCGGTTCGTGCCGCATCCATCGCCACGTTGCCGCCGCCAACCACGGCGACATTGTCGCCGAGCTTAATCGGCGTTAAACTGTCGGGCACCGCGCGGGCTTTCATCAGGTTAACGCGTGTTAAAAATTCGTTGGCGAAATACACGCCACTCAGGTTTTCACCAGGGATGCCAAGGGAACTGGGCAACCCAGCGCCGCTGCCGATGAAAATCGATTCAAAGCCTTCTTCTTTGAGTTGCTCGATGGTGATGCTCTTACCGATGACGGCGTTTTTCACAAACGTAACGCCCATCTTTTTGAGGTTGTCGATTTCGTTGGTGACGATGTCTTTGGGAAGACGGAAATCGGGGATGCCGTATTTCAACACGCCGCCGTAATCGTGAAGCGCTTCAAAGATCGTGACGTCGTAGCCTTTGCGGCGCAAACTAGCGGCATTCGCCAGACCGGCTGGTCCACTGCCGACGACGGCAATTTTAATGCCGTTTGACGCTGGAACCGGTTTATCGGCGAGGTCTTTTTCCATGCCGTAATCGCCGACAAAGCGTTCTAACGCACCAACGTTCACCGGTTCAGCTTTAATGCCGAGGATGCAGGCGCCTTCGCACTGACTTTCTTGCGGACACACGCGGCCACAAATCGATGGGAGAATGTTGTCTTCGTAAATGGTCTCGAACGCTTCATCGAGCGCGTTTTCAAGCAACAGCTTGATGAAGGCCGGAATCTTCACCCGGACCGGGCAGGCTTGCACGCACCGCGGGTTTTTACAATCGATGCAACGAAGCGCTTCTTGACGGGCTTCTTCTAGGTTGTATCCGAGCGCAACTTCAAGGAAATTGTGGTTGCGTTCGAGGGCGTCTTGTTCGCGAACTTTTAAACGGGGTTTTAAGTTTTTCATTGTTTATTCAACCTCAGCTTGCATGCGTGTTCTTCGTCTTTGTAAAAGTTTTGCCGGCTCATCAGTTCATCAAAGTCGACGTTCTCCCCCGGAAAGTCGGGACCGTCGATGCAGGCAAAATACGTTTTGTCGTCAATCGTCACACGGCAATTCCCGCACATGCCGGTCCCATCAATCATGATGGGGTTAAGCGACACATCGATGGAACGATTATGCTTCTTGGCCATGGCAGCGACGAACTTCATCATGATAACCGGGCCGATGGCGATCACATGATCGATGGTCTCATCGTTGTCAAGCAACGGATTGAGCGCATCGGTCACGAGACCTTTTTGCCCCGCTGAACCGTCGTCGGTGGTCACATAGACGTGGTCACAGAACGCTTCGTACTCTTGCGTTAAAATCACGTAATCTTTTGAGCGTGCCCCGAGGATGACCGAGACGTTGGAACCTTGTTCCTTGTAGGCTTTAAGTTGCGGCAACAACGGCGCGCTTCCGACGCCGCCGGCGACACCAACCACGTGTTGCTTATCGCGAATGTGTGCCGCTTGGCCAAGCGGACCGACGAAATCTTCAATGGTGTCGCCGATGTTTTTCTCACCCAGCAACTTGGTGGAATACCCCATTTTTTGGTAAATGATGACAACATGATCGCCATCAATGCCGGCAATCGTCAAAGGAATGCGTTCGCCGTCCTTATCAACCCGTAAGATGATGAAATGTCCGGGTTTGGCGTTGCGCGCCACCAGCGGCGCTTCAACAACCATCCAATCGACGTCTTGGTTGTAGCTTTGCTTGTCAACGATTTTGTACACGAGCTCACCTCTTTTGCAAAATAAAAACGCTTTCTTTTCACTCATAATCTATTATAACAAAAAAAGCCGTCCATGCACGGCTTTTTTCAATGTTGTAAGACAGCTGTCTATGGTGAGAGGCGCCCCGATGGGCGAAAAAGCCTGATAAGATGGTTGCGTTTGTCACAAAAAGAAGGCCGATGCCTTCAGTCGGTGTCGTTCGTTGATGCATCGGTGGGACGAGGGGTCTTGCAGTAGGGGCACTCACGGTCTTCTGAGTAAAGCGGTGCGTCGCAGTGAGGACAAGGTGTGGTGTGTTTCTCCCGATCAATCCGGTCTTGTTTAAAGAGCTTGATGGCATACACGGTTTGCATGACAATCAACAACACGAAAAACAGAAAAACGCCACCCAGCAACATCATCGGGCCGTGTTCGGGCATCAGCCAGCCTATCATCGCAATCAGCGCCACAAGCACCACCCCGACACAAAGGACAAGCCTGGATGTGGGATCGCTAAACATCGAGGACCAACACCGTTTCTCCAGGGTTTCTGGTACGCTTCCGACGAACGATGCGTCGGCTTCTCAACGCGTTGGGATCGCGTACCATGCGGGCGATGGAATCGCCGTGGCGATGGCCGTGGATGACAAGGATGGTGTCGCAGTCGGCAGGAGCCTCGACAATGAAACGCTCGAGAGCGGTTTTCGCATCGCGTTCGCTGAGACCGTGCAAATCGATGTCACGTTGCATCACGCGTCCTCCTTTTTGACAATCTCAAGCGGGTGTTTTTGGTAAGGTCGGCGGCTGTGTGCGTCAAGGTGTGCTTGAATAACATCGTCGATGATTGCGGGGTCATGTTGCATCGCCTCGATGGTTATTGCGTCAATACCTTGGGTAAAAGGACAACTTGATAAACAGGTGCTGCAATCGGTGCCGGTGTTTTTCCATAATTGGAAGCACCGCTGATCGTCAAAGCGGTAAAACGTGCGCCCTTCACGGATGCGTTCCGATGGTTTGATGGCTTGTGACGGGCAGTTCATCAAACAAAGCGCGCACCGCTTGCAAAAGGCTTTTAGTCCGAAGTCGATGGGCTTGTCGGCGTCGATTTGAAGCGTAGTCAAAACCGCCCCAAGCCTTATCGCGTTGCCGAAACGCGGATGCACTAGGTGATTGGCCATGCCAATCTCGCCAAGGCCGCCGTCGTAAGCCAACGGCACCAACGGGGTTTCATAGTAGAGTTCGCTTTGAAACACCGTGTGATACCCTAAGGCTTTAAGGTATAACGCCAAACGGCTTCCAGTGAACGCCACTTTATCATACGCGTTGTCGGTCTCCAGCATCGCTTCAAAGCCGGGCGCACGGTTGACATACGCGCGATTCATCGGCACGGCATACACAATGGCCGTTTGGTAACGCGGCAAGATCGGCTCGCCATAGTTGTCGAGTCCACGTGCTTCACTCACGCCTCCATGATGTGAATAATAATGTTTCGGCATCAGTTTCACAATGCCCACATCACCGGCGCCGTAGTGTTTAACAATCGCTTTAATGTTGCTCGCAAACGTGCCCGGCACGGCCACGCGATCGGTGGCGGGAGGCGTCTGATCAACCGTGTCATGAAGCGCTTTAACAAGCGCATGGCGGTGTTCGCGCAAGGGAAAAAACCGCGCCTTAAACGCGGCGTCAACGCGCAAGCTTTTCGTGATGTCCATGCCACGAAGCGCGTCATCGCCGGCTTGCACGTGTGGGTGTCTGGCGTAGTACTCGCGGTAGCGTTTAGTGCCCGGTTGAAGCCGGGCCCGCGAAAACATCGTGTCGCGTTCGTCATAGCGTGTGCTCATGATGACGCCTCCATCACCAGTTTACTCAAATCAAGGGCACCGCTGAGATCGCCTTTCATAATCGCATCCATGTGATCGAGGACGGCCTGGCGCATTTCGTCGGGGGCGTTTGGCGTCATCGCCGCACAATGGGGACTCATGATGACGTTTGGAAAGGCCTGAAGGGGGTGTTTGGAAGGATAGCGCGGGATGTCGTCTTGGGGGTATTGGTACCACACATCGCTAGCAAAGCCTTTCAGCACACCGGTTTTTAACGCCCAAAATAAGGCGTCTTCATCGACAATAGGCCCGCGGCCGACGTTGATTAAGTGCTTACCTTGCATGCGGGCAAGCGCATCGCGATTAAACGCGCCTTCCGTCGTCGCGGTTTTCGGCGCGGCGATAAAGACGATGTCACTTTGGTCAATCAGCTCGTGCAATGTGTTGAGGGCCGTGGCGTCTTGGTAGCTTTTACCTCGGTTAAGCACATAAACCTCGGGTGAAAACGGTTTAATCAAGTCGTGAATAATCTGTCCGATGCGTCCGTAGCCGTAGATACCCACCTTTTTGCCAAACGCCGACGCCCATCTCACGCGGTCATCATTCATTCGGTTCGACCAGTCGCCATGAGCGAGGTTTTGATGGTAATTGACGACGTTGCCAAGCAGCGCATGCATCAGTTGAACGGCCTTCTCGGCCACGTAGCGAGAATGCACGGTCGTATTGAACAAGGCGACACCCTGAATGCGCAATGCCTCAAGGTCGATTCGGTCGTGCCCAGTATAAGGAATGATTACAGCCTTGAGGGCTTTGCCTGCGTCGGCAGCCGTGAAGTGTCCGGTGATGATAATGTGTGCTTCATGCTTATCCTCCACCAGCGTCACGGTGTCGTTGAAACGTTGGCGGATGGCCTGGCGATAATCGGTGTCGCGTACGTATGCTTTCATGCGTTTGACCTCGTTTCGTGTTTTTGGATGACGACGATGTTCTTAGTGTCGTGATAGGCGATGCGTACGGGGTGGTGTTTGGCGAGGTGATGAAACGTCGTCGGGGTAAAAAATCCGATGTGGGTGGCGTCGCGCCGATACCACCAATCAAGAAAGGCCGCATCGTTGGCAGGATGAAACATCGTTTGAACCGCGAGTATACCACCGGGCATCAACCTCTCAATCAAGGTCGCAAAAGTGGCTTTAGGATCGCTTAGGTGTTCAAACACTTCCGTCGCCGTAATCAGATTGTAGCGGTCGTTAAACACATCGCTTATGGGATGATAGTACGGGTCGTAATGCCGCATCGAAAACCCTTGCCTTTCAAGCAGCTGATGCAAAACGGGACCGGGACCGGAACCAAAATCAAGGCCTCGTCCTCGGGTAATAAAAGGGTCTACCGCCTTAGCGATAAACCGTTCGAACATCGCCACATAACCCGGAGAATCAAAACTGTTTCGGTGTTGGTCATACACCGCTTTTTCGGCGGATGGTGAAGGATGAGTCGTCGGTGCTTTGCGAATAAAACCGCACGCATCACAGACGGCGTATCGCACGGGTTTGGGTTTAACGAGCTGCGCGTCGATTACGGTGCGCGTGAGGGCACCGCAGATCACGCACTCAGCTACGAAACTTTTTGCGCTCATGATTCATCTGGTCAATGCATACCACCAAAAACAGGTGAAGGAGCGGATCTTTTTCAGTCAACACGTCGATTTCGTAGGCGTCGCCAAAATCAAAGGTTTTGCGCTCGATTTTTGCCAGTTCACCGTCGCTGTCATGCAGCGAAAATGCGTGGGCTGGCACTTCGCCTTCAAAATGCATGGTGCGATTTTTCATCAACACCGTGTACATGGGGCGCGCACGACCAAAGGTGCGGTGAATTTTTGCCACCTCTTCATCGTTGGCGTTCAGCACCGAGTAGTTGCGGTAAAAACTGAAACGAAATTTACGTTTGATCGTATAAAGGATTTGGTTGTTCATGTCTTTCATCGTCAACGACCGAAGGCCCATGAAAAACTTGCCTTTGATTTTGAATAACTCGCCTTGCGACTCGTTGCGAATTTTAAAGCTCCGATGCTGGGCGAAATGTTTTAGTTTAATATAAAACTTCATGTCGACACCTCCGTAAGTGGTATAATAACATTATACAAAATTTCCCCGCAAATGGAAACGAGAACCGGCAAATCGCACGAAAGGACGTGTTTTTATGAACCCCCTTCGTATCCGTGCTTTAAACACGGTCTCAGCGCCAACCGAAGGGCGCCATGTGCTTTATTGGATGCAGAGCGCGCAACGCGCCGATGCCAACCATGCGCTTGCGCATGCCATTCACCAAGCAAACCAACTTGGTTTGCCACTGATGACGTTGTTCGTGGTAGGGCTCTATCCCGATGCCAACGCCCGCCATTATCACTTCATGTTGGAAGGACTGAGCGAAACATTCGACCGTCTGCAGACGCTTGGCATCGACGTGGTCTTGCAAACCGGCGACATCGAAGCCGTGGTGAAACCTTACCTTGACGATGCCGCAAGCGTCGTTTTTGACGATGCCCCAATGCCGTTCATGCGCGCGCTCAAAACACGCCTTGCCCGCCACGCCGAAGCGTTCGGTGTGCCGGTTTCCCTCGTGTCGACCAATGTGATTGTGCCGCCCGATGCCCTCAAACAACAATGCGAGTACGCCGCCCGCACGATTCGCCCAAAACTGTGGCGCCGAATCGAAGATTTTCTCGACCTACCTGACTTGCTTCCGCTTAAAAAACAGCGCACCGTTCGTCCCATTACCATTGATATTGACGCCATCATCAAAACCTTGAATATCGATGCGTCGGTGACGAAATCCGGCCCTTTTCAAGGAGGCGAGCGGGCCGCGCACGTACGGCTCAACCGCTTTCTTAACCATCGCTTGTCGCGTTACGGCCACAGCGCTGACCCAGGAAAAAACGTCACCAGTGAGTTAAGCCCTTACTTGCATTTTGGGCAGCTCTCACCACTCGCGGTTTTTTTAGCCGTTGACGAGTTCCAAGACGCCCACCGAGCACAAGTTGAAGCCTTTCAAGAACAGCTGCTTGTGCGACGTGAGTTGGCCTTTAACTTCGTGCAACACTGCGAAGGATTCGACCGCTTTGAAACGATGACGCACGGTTGGGCGTATGACACGCTTACTGCTCACCTCGACGATACCCGCGAAGCCCGTTACAGTTTTGAGGATTATCGTCGCGCGGCCACCGATGATCCCTATTTCAACGCGGCGATGCAAGAAATGATACACACCGGTTTCATGCATAACACGATGCGCATGTATTGGGGCAAGCGCATCATCGCGTGGAGCGCCACCCCACAAGACGCGTACGACACCATCATCACGCTGAACAACGCTTATTTTCTCGATGGGCGCGACCCCAGCAGCTACGCCGGCATCGCCTGGCTTTTTGGACGCCACGACCGGGCGTTCCCCCCCCAACCCGTCTTCGGCAAAGTTCGCAGCATGACATCTGGCGGCCTGAAACGAAAATACGACATGGACTCGTATTTGACGCGAATAAAAAAACACACACCCGCGTAATGAGGGTGTGTGTCGAACGCTTAGATGTCGTAACGGACGTTAATCTGCGCCGGTGTTTTCCGGAGCAACCCGACCACCGGCACCAACCCCGAGAGCATGTTGATGCCGTAGATGATCGTCAACCCCACCACCACGGATAACACCGAGACGTGAGCGATGCGTAAAAGATCGCCAACGGCGCGTTGGGTGCTTGCCAGCAAATAGTTCATTACCGTAAACCCAACGAGCGAGGACACGCTGGTTAAGATGAGGGCCTCGTATATGAAACGCCTGAGAATATGGCGTTTTTTTGTGCCGAGGGAACGAAGCACGCCGATTTCATACACGCGTGAAATCATCGATGAACGAATTAAGAAAAAGAAACTCAATGCCGTGCCGGCGGCGATTAACGCTGAAAACGTCAATGACCCGGCCGCTTCAAACCATTGCTGTTGGCGGTGTTCATCGCGTAAGTCGTGGTAAAGGTGCGTCGCCTCCACGCCCTCTTGACTCAAGGAAGCCAATGCCGAGCGGACGTGATCGGCGTAGAGATAAATGGCTGGGTCGGTCGTGGCTGGTGCCTCATTGAGTGCGTGAAGATACACCGATTCAAGCGTCGCCAACGAGACCATCATAAACCCTGTCGTCGCCTCGCCACGACCATCGTCATAAAGTCCGGAAATCGTCATAATGTGGCCGAGCACATCCATCGTAAACGGTTCAAAATCATTGATGTCATCACCGTAGTAGGCGGCGGGCATCAACAGTTCATTCTGTTCAGGCGCTTGCCCGACCAAGACGTCGATGGTGTGGGCATGCAGCTCATAGGCATGCACACTAGGGTTTGCCACATCGGCCGCAAACGCAGGGTGGGCAAACACGACCGGTGTGTCGGTGTCGGCGATGCCGACGACCCGAAACTGCACGTGTCCTCCCTCTGCACTCGGCAAGGTGAGCGTCAAATATAAAGCGTCACGGTACTGTGTAAAATCAAGGGCGTAGTACGGATCTTCACCAAAAATATGCTTCCGGATGAAACCGGTGTCTAACACGACCTCGTAGGGTGTTTGTGGCATCTCACCGTAGCGTAAGTCATCGTCGGTAATTCGCTCAAATGGCACCACGTGGGCACGGATGGTTTGTGTGTCGCCGCGGTTACTGAAATGAAAGTTCGGCATGCGGAGTTCAAGCATCAACGTGTCGTAAAGGGTGTAGCCGCCGACGCCGGGCAACGACGCATAGGCCTCTATGGTGGCCATATCAAGGTCGCGGGCGCTGATGCTGAGTGTGTCCCGAGGCATGGTGATAAAATCATCGTCATGCACCGTGAGGGCGACGAAAATGTTTGAGACAGCGTTGGCGATTATCATCGCGCCGACGAGAAAGGCAAACAACAAAAACCGTTGGCCTCGCGTCGCTGAAAGCAGGCGATGGGTTGTTTGTTTAAAAACCGTTTTAAACGTTAGCGGCGCGACGCTTTTCCCCGTGGCCTCGGTGGTGAAGGCTTCGTCCAAATCAAAAGGTTTGACGGCAATCGATTCAACGTCGTCTTTCACCGATCCTTCGTGAACGGTGACGTCGGTGCGCTCGCGAAGGTCAACGATGCGTTTGACCGGCGTCTTGGGATCGGTGTACAAAGTGCCGCCTTTGAGAATAAAACGTGCCTCAAAAGCGTCTTCTTCGTCTCGGTAAACCATGATGTCAGCGCCTTCTGACTGCGCGTTTGCTTGATGGAGGTCGCCGAGGTAGATATCGTTTTCCGTCGCGTAATCAAGAACGCGGCTTTTTTCGTTTTGCGTGTCACTCACGATGCGACCATCTTCAAGTTCAACAATGCGATCGGCGAAATGCTCGGCCAGTTTCCGTTCATGCGTTACCATGATCACAAGTTTCTCTTTGGCGATGTGTTCGAGCACGCGCATGATGGCGAGCGTGTTTTTGCTGTCGAGGTTTCCGGTTGGTTCATCGGCCAACACCACGGCCGGGTTTTTCGCCAGCGCGCGGGCGATGGCAATGCGTTGCTGTTCACCACCCGAGAGTTGACCGGCACGGCGCTTGGCGTACTTGGCCATGCCGACGGCTTCAAGCAAATAATCGCTGCGCGAGGCAATGGCGGACTCATCGGTTAACCCTGCTAGGCGAAGCGAGATAGCCAGGTTATCAAGCACGCTTTCTTGCGGCAGCAAATAGTAGTTTTGAAAGACCATGCCTACGGTACGAGCGCGAATATCATCAAGCAGGTTTGAGCGGTAACGTGTCACCTGCATTTCGCCGATCGTGATGGTGCCGCTGTCGAATGAATCCATGCCACCAATGACGTTAAGCAACGTCGTCTTCCCGCTGCCGGACTCGCCAAGCAATACCACAAAACCCTTGTCGGGAAAGGTGAGATCAACGGCGTTGAGCACGCGTAAAGCGTTCCGGCGGTTTTGGTTATAGGTCTTGTTTACCTTCGTTAGTTTAATCATCGTCTCACTCCGCCCTCAGCGCCGTGATGACGCTGTCTTTAAATAGTCGCCGATTAAAGCGGATGCCGCTTAAAGTGGCCAAGGCCACCAGCATGATGATGAGGGTAATGTAGTTAGCGAGCCGGTAAAACCGCAAGAAGTCATTCATCCACCGCAAACTGTAGCGGTTCAGGATGAAAAACGCAAACACCACGACGGAGGCGAGGAAAAAGACCATGGCGAGTTCAAGCACGGTGATGCGGTAAAGCGAGCGCTTTGACGCGCCGATGGAGCGGAAGATGACGTAGTCTTTTGTGCGTGCTTGCATGATGTTTTTAAGCGTCAGGTACGTGATGAAGTAAAGCACCACCATGAACCCTCCGAGCAACACGACGTTAAGGATACGCTCAATCAACGTGGCGGCGGCTGCCCACGGTGGAACGTAATCGGCCGGGTACATGACGTGGATGTCCTCACCAAAGGACGACATCAACCGTTCGGCATCGAGGGCATCATACACCGTTAACGTAATCTGCTTGGAACGCGGCACAAACAAGGTGTTGAATGTGGCGTCTGTCAACGCCACCACGTTGTTTTCCTCATTCACACCAACGATTGTCAGCGACAGCGCGGTGGTTTCCACAAAAGCATCTTGCATGCCGAGCACCAGCGTGTGGCCGACCAAATCAGCTTCGTCCATGTCAAGCATCTGGGCCATGGTGGTTGCCACGTCAGTGGGCAAACGAACTTCAGTGTCCGTTAGTGTGTCATCGAGACGGTACTGTAGCGCTTGGCCTTGGTAGGTTGATTCGTTTACGGTGAAGGCCGTCTCAACGTTGGGGGCGATAGCGGGGTATTGATGATACGCTGTGGCCAAAAACTCGTCGGTGACATACATCAAGGCTGGGTAGGAAAAACTTTCAACGAAACCCACCACCGTCACCGTGATTTCCGGCATAAACGGTGCGTTGTCGGTGCGAGGTTCATTCAACCAGCGCTGTTCGGGGGTCCCTAGGTTGATGGTGATGGTGTCGCCGAGGCGATGCCCGCTAAAACGGCCTTGAGAAGCGATGACCACCTCATCGGGCGATTGCGGCAAATTCCCTGACTCAAGATCGCTTTGACGCAACCCGGCTGCATCGGCCGGATGGAAAGTGACCGGATAGGTTTGCGTGTCTTGCTGATGCAAGGTGATGTCAAGGACCGGATCGAACGCGAGCACGTTTTGCACGCGACGCCTGGTGGCAAAACGGTCCATGTCATCGGAGGTGAAAGCCTCATCATCCCACCTTGCCAGAATAAGGCGGTGGGCGTTGGGGTTTGAAAACTGTGGGTTCGTGCCGCCAAAACCAATGGCGTCTGCGGTCAAACTGGTGCCGTAGACAACCGCCATGCCAAGCACGATGAGCGTCGAGACAAGCAACATCAACAAGAGCCGTTTTGGCATCGACCACAAATTTCTCGCAGCCATCAGCGTCAGTTCCTTAAAGCCCATTCGATACGTTGGTTCCGCGGTGGCTTTGATGTCATGGGTCGGTTTTTTGATCACGGTGTTTTCAACGATTTCGCCATCAAACAATCGAATGCGTCTGGTCGCACAATGCGCAAACGCCTCAGCGCTGTGACTCACAACGATGACGAGTTTGTCTTTGGACACGTCATGCAACAGATTGACGATTGATTCGCTGGTTTTTTTATCGAGGTTCCCTGTTGGCTCATCGGCGACGATGATGGGGCTTTCTTTGGCGAGCGCACGGGCGATGGAGACACGTTGCTTTTGGCCACCCGACAACGTGCTGGCCTTTTGATTGC
Organism: Candidatus Izemoplasma sp.; assembly: GCA_007132465.1. GTDB lineage: Bacteria > Bacillota_I > Bacilli_A > Izemoplasmatales > Izemoplasmataceae > SLQR01. The sequence continues at coordinate 63,548 of SLOP01000018.1, read as the reverse complement.
GCTGTGGTTCTAGCCCGACGCGACGAATAAGCTCGAGGGCACGTTCTCGCCGTGCCGTTTCATCGTAGCCTTGGATGATGAGGGCAGTGAGCACGTTTTGATAAACGGTGTACGAATCGATGATGTTGAAATGTTGAAACACAAAACCGATGTATTGACTGCGGTGGTGTTCCCATTCTTCTGTGGAAAAATGCGCGGTTTCTTCACCCGCGACGAGCATTTCACCTTCTTCGTACGTATCGAGACCACTCAGCACATTGAGCAAGGTGCTTTTACCGCTTCCCGATTCACCGGTGACGACAACAAATTCGCCCATTGAGAGTTCAAGATTGATTCGCCTCAACGCTTGGGTGACGCTGGTGTCGGTGCGGTAGTATTTCGAAACATTAATCAGTTTAAGCATCAAGCCACCTCCACTGATGGTTAGCTTCATTATAGCATGCATAAGGGTATTGACTGATGAAAAAGGACGCCGATTTTCCTGTGGCGTCCTAGAGCATTTTGACGAAGGCTTTTTGATTGTCGACGGTGGTTTCTGTGAAACGCATGCGTCGCAGGTATGTGGCGTGCGCCGCATCGGCGTTGAACACGACGAAACGGGTATACCCTTGTTCTTTGAAGACGTCGGTGATGCGACTATAGACATGAACGCCTGTCTTGAAATCCTGATACGCGGGGGTGGCGTAATCGAGGGTAATCTCTAAGGTTTCTTCATCGTAGGTGTTGACGATGAAAAGCCCGGCGGGCACCATGTTGCGTAGCACAAAAAAGCGGTAATCGCTGGCGTCGAGATCACGCGGAGTGAATCCCATGGCTCGTTTGATTGCTTTTTGATAGAACACCAAAAACGCGCGCAGGTATTCATCGGTTTTATCCACCGGCACGACGTCAAAATAATCCTCGGTTTTCACCATCTGAATGAGGTAGTACACGTTGATGGCGACGATGCCGGCGTTCATCACCATGACCGGATAGGCATCGATGACAAACCCGTAGACCGCAAACAAGATGGCTCCGGCCAAATTAATCACGCGCAACCGTTTAATCGAACGCATCAACAACGACACGAGAATGATGAAACTGGCAAAGTAGCCCACCCATTCGACGATGGGCACGTTAAACAGGGTCATGATTATGCTCCTTTCTTACCGAAATGGTATTATACCATATTTCAGTGAAAAATGAACCTCAAAATGGCCGTCGTTCGACCGCGTGTTGTGCTATAATAAAACCATCATCGCGTGAGGAGGCACCCACATGAAACGTGCGTTTGCGTCGTTGCATTCTGAGCAAATCGTCGGCCCGATATTCTTGTTCATTGCGGTCATTCTTGGACGTCTTTTTACGCTTCCTGCGCAGGAGGCCAGCACCGTTTGGCCGGCCATTGGTGTGGCGATGGGTTTGGTGTTTTTCTATGGCCGCCGCGTGGTCATTGGTTTATGGATTGCCTACGCCCTTGGCTATGCCGCCAGCTATGCCATCGCTGGCATGGGTGGCGTCTTGACCTATACCTTGCTGCCGGTGTTGATGGGTTTTGCCGGGTTGGCACCGGTATGCGTGGGGCGACATCTTGCCAAGGTGCTTCGTTTTAAACCATCGATGCAGCTCAACAACGTCGGGCGTTTTTTCGTCTTCGCTCTGTCCATCGCCTTCATGGCGGCATTGCTCGGTCACGTGGTGTATGTATCCTTTGGCATGATTCCGGTCGATGGACTCATGCATAGTTTCATCATTTGGTTTTTCAGCGACTTTTTTAGTTTATTGATTATTGGGGTGCCTTTGTATTTTGCGTTTCATTACGACAAGCACCCGTTACCGACGTCATTCACGCGTTCTGAGGGATTCATCTACGGCGCTTTCATCCTCTTCTCAGTCGTGTTGATTTTGGATATTTTACCGCTGTTCACCTACAACCAGCACCGTTACATTTACAGCATTTTCGCGATTGTTGTGGGGTTGCGTTATCCGTATCGAACAACCTACATGTTTTCGTTGATTCTGCTTGCGCTCTTACTTTTTGTGCGCCCCCTTTTCCTGCTGACTGACATGACCACAACCGTTGTCGACATCAACGTCTTTTTTGCGCTGATGACCATCATCGTGTTGATTTTGAAAGAGTATTCTCGTGGCATTGAGCGGGCGCGTGAAACCAATATTCATAAAAGCCGGCGTTTGGATAACCTGATTGCGGCGATGCAACGATTGCTGAGTTTTTCCGCAGCTTTCCGCAGCGTGGATGAACGAAAAACCCATCACCTAGCGAAAGAAATGTTTGACACCGTCGTCGCGCTCTTTCCCAAAGCGGATTATGGAAGCGTCGCGTTGGTTGGCAAGCGAATCAAGTTTGTGGCTTGCAAAGGCTATGACACCGACGTATTAAACGCGATGAAGTTTTCGCGTGACAAATGGGCGCTTGATTTAACAAAACCTTACCGTGAAACCCGTCCGATGAACCGAGCACTTAGCGCGTTTGCGGGACAAGCGGTGATGGATAAGCATCCGCGCATCAAAGAAAGCATTTACGTGGCCGTGCAGATGACGGAGAACGTGATTTGCTCGATGTCCTTTGACCTTGATGAAAACAACCCGGTTTCTTTCAACGAACACGACATCGCGTTTTTTACGTCGTTGCAAATTCTTTTTAACAGTTTCTATGTGGCTGAATCGTTGAGTGCTACTAGCGATGCCTTACGAACGCCTATTTTGCGGGCGCTTTTGCGGACGCTTGAAACCTACGACAAGGGGATGCGCGATCATCATCTCGCGGTCGCTAGCACCGCTGAAATGATTGCCATTAACGCGGGAGTGGAAACCAATGTCGTGGAAGAAATTTATTGGGCCGGTTTGGTGCACGACATCGGCAAACTCGGCATTGATGAACAGGTGGTTAAAAAAACCGAGGTTTACAGCGTCGCTGATTTCGAGGCGATGAAACACCATCCCTTGCATGGGTACGATGTGCTCATTAAATCCTCGGAACTGCAAGCGATTGCCCAATACGTCCGCGATCATCATGAACGCGTCGACGGGTCGGGATACCCCGACGGCCTAAAAAACACAGAAATATCACTTGGTGGTCAAATTGTCGGCCTCGCCGAAGTTATTGTCTCAATGGCGCAACGCCAACCCTACGCCGTGGCGTTACCTCGTGAATCGATTGTCGATGAGCTGAATCGAATACGCGATAAACATTTCGACACCCCGTTAATTGACATTGCCATCACCTTGCTTGAAACAAACCAGATGCCCTGGATAGAAGAAAAACGCTGATTGAGGTCAGCGTTTTGATTGACTGCGTTTATTAACAAGCGCCTGCGCGGCGAAACTCGCCACGTCGTGGGCGTATTTTTTGGGTCCGAAACCCGCATCGTATCCAAGTTCTTTGGCTAGGGCGTGGGTGATTCTCGGGCCGCCGATGATGAGGAGAAAATCGTCGCGACGGTTTTCCGCCTCCAACAACTCAATGAATGCCGTCAAGTTGTGGATGTGCACGTCTTTTTGCGTCACCGTTTGGCTGATCAAAATAACGTCGGCATGGTGTTTGATGGCTTCTTCGAGGAGCGTCTCGTTATCCACTTGGCTGCCGAGGTTGATGGCCTTCACGTGGCGGTAACGTTCGAGGCCATAATGACCGGCGAAGCCTTTCATGTTCATAATGGCGTCGATGCCGACGGTGTGGGCATCGGTGCCGGTTGACGCGCCGATGAACGTGATTGGGTGATCAAAATGCGCGTCGATGTACGCTTCAATGTCGTCTTTGCTCATCGACTCGGTGTCGATGTCACGCACCTCTACGGCATCGGAATCCACGGCGTGCGTCAAGGTGCCATAAAGGATATAAAAGCTGAAGTGTTCGCTCAACGCTTCGCTATGAACGACGGTGGCGTCGGCCACGCCCATCGTTTCACATAGCGCTTTGGCAACCGCTTCTCCCTTGGGACCGACTTCCATGGGAAGCGTGAAGGAAAGTTGCATTTTGCCGTCGTTTAAGGTGTCTCCATAAGGGCGCATTAACGGTTTCATGAGGCATCCTCCTCGCACGCGGCAAGCATTCGCTCCATGATAGGATTGGTGTATAGTGGATGTTTTTTAAACACACCACCCAAGCCTTTCCCGTCGTTTTCACCGCGAGACACACCGGCAAACGTGCCTTTTTTTAGCGTGACAAAGAGGCCCTCTTCCCGGATGTCATCGAGCAGCGTTCGCGCGTTGTCAAGCACCGCGTGGGCACGCTTTTCGATGAGGCTGCCAGGCTTAATATCGACGCTGTCGGCAAAGGCTTTGAAGGCTTTATAGATGTAATCCGCGTTAGCAAGTGCCAGCGCCCGGTCGCTCATGAACGGGGTGTGAATTGCCTCGGTCGGCATGCCAAGAAGGTGAATCTGTTGTTTGGTGGTGACGCAGGCGATGTTGAAAAGAGCATTTTGCACAGTGCCTTTGAAGATGTCGCCGGTCATGTGTTTGGTCGGTGGCATGTATTTCAACGGTGCGTCGGGAAAAAGCTGGCGCGAAAGCTGAGCCTGGGCAATTTCATACAGGAAGCTGTTGTCCACCGACGGGTCAATCTCATAGGCGTGGCCAAGTCCCATCAACGTCGCGGGCATGCGTGCGTGCTCAGCAAAACGTTCGTTGATGAACTGACTGGCGATGACCGTGTGGGCGTGTTCGAACGCATCGGTGGTCGTCAAGTAGTTGTCTTCGCCGGTGTTGATGGTGATGCCGGCGTAGCCGGAAATGACCCGGGAAAAAGCTTGATCAATGAGGGTTCGTTTCATGTTGATGTCGCGGAAAATGATGCCGTAAAGCGAGTCGTTGAGCATCATATCCAGACGTTCAAGGGCGCCAAGTGCCGCGATTTCGGGCATGCATAGTCCGCTGGCGTAGTTAACGAGTTTCACGTATCGTCCATGGTGTCGCTGATAGCCATCGAGCGCCTCACGCATCAACCGAAAATTTTCCTGCGTGGCGTATGTGCCGCCAAACCCTTCGGTGGTGGCGCCATAGGGCACATAGTCCAAGAGCGATTGGCCGGTCGTCCGAATGACGGCGATGATGTCGGCGCCGCGTGCGGCGGCCGAGAGCGCCTGATCGATGTCTTCGTGGATGTTGCCGGTGGCCACGATGACGTACTTTTCGGGGCTTGGTGCCGGATGGTTTTCAAGCACGGTTTCGCGGTGTTGTCGTTGCGTGCGAATGCGTGCGAACGACTGGTTGATAAACGGAGTAAGGACCGTGTAATCGGGTGTTGTAGGTTCAAAGTAGTCGCCAAGCGACATCGCTCCCTCGGCGACGCGCTTGGCAATCGTTTGCGGCGTCTTGGTGGTTCTGGCGATGGCCCAGGCCATGTGATGAGCGATGCCGAAGCGCAAGTCTCCATGCGTCTTAACATGGTCGACGAGCACGTTGACATAGGGCACGTCAAAGGCGTCAACGCCGTCAATGCCGAGCATGCGAAGCACGGTCCGTTCAACGGACACCGTGCTGTAAGGATCAAGTTCGGTTTTGATGGCGTCGGCGATGTGCCGAGCGTCGCGGCGACAGGCGTCGATGGTGTGGGTGTCAAGGGTGAGTTTCATGGTCGGGGTCCTCCTTGTCCATGACGTTGATGACGGGAACGTCAAAGTGCGCTTTGGCGGCGCGCAAAAATGCGTCCTTATCGTAATGTTTGCCTTTGGGGCTGTAGGGATTGAGGGTGATGAGCACAACACGAATGGGTCGACGCACGTTCAGGGTGATGTTTAACGTGTCAAGATGGTGCATCGTGCGTTCGCCGATGATGGCTTTGGTCGCGTCGTCGAGCACGAGGGTGAAGTTTGCCAAACGATGGTTCACAAGCAAACGGGCAGTCCGTTCGGTGAACGCACCGGGCCAATGCACCCTGCGTAATGAAGACCCCGCGTTAAGCACAGCACTCAGGTGTCGCTGCGGCACGGTGTGACGTGCCTCGTCGGTGTCGATGGTAAGCACATCGGCTGGCGACTCGGGCGTATGCGGCAAGGCGAAAAGCCTGAGCACGTGCGCGGTTTTAGCAAGCGTCGTTTCCATGTCATCGTTGAGCGCGGCCCCGGTGGCGAGCACCACGCCTTCTAGCGAAGCCACATTAGCGAAGGTGACACGGTTGAACGCACCGTCCACGTACACACGCCGCGCATGCTTTTTTAAACGGGTGATGAGGGCGGCGAGATCCCGGTTTGATGTCGGTCCGGCAATCAGCGCGTGTCCCGTTTGGCGTGAGCGCGCGATAATCACCGGCCCAAGGGCTGTGGCAAATGGGGTGGTTTCAAGGATGTCCGGCTCACAGGTGGCCGATGCCAAGGTGTCGGCGGCGGTCGCGAAAACGGTTCCTTGTCGCAGTTGAATTCGGGGTTTGGGGAGGCGGGTGATTTGGTCGATGGCTTCACCGTCGAGGCCGATGCTGGTGATGGCGACATCTTCCGCGGTTTGATGGGCAATCAGGGCATTAAGGGTGGTTGTTTTTCCGGTGTTTTTCGCGAGCCCGACGACGCCGATGACGCACGGTAGGTCAACGGTTGTTTTCACGTTTAACCCTATCACGGCGGGCGAGGTGGTTGGGTTCAAGCGCAACACGTTCACCGTGCAAAAGGCCGCTGACACCATCGGTATGGGCGGTTTCGCACCCTTCGCAGGTGCAGTGATCAACGTAATGCGTCGGTTCGCTATAGGTTGTGATGACGCCTTCGTAGTTGCGCAACACGGTTTTGCCTGGTGCTTGGGATATCACGTAGTTGGGCATGACCGGAATTTTTCCGCCACCGCCGGGGGCGTCGACGACAAAGGTCGGCACGGCAAAACCGCTAACGTGGCCACGCAAGCCTTCGATGATTTCGATGCCTTTGCTGATGGGCGTGCGGAAATGTTCGATGCCCATCGACAAGTCGCATTGATAAATGTAGTAAGGGCGCACGCGCACGGCGACGAGTTTGGTCACGAGTTTGCGCATGATGTGGACGCAGTCGTTAACACCGCGCAGGAGCACACTCTGGTTGCCGATTGGAATGCCGGCATCGGCGAGTTTATCGAGCGCCGCTTTGCTGTCGGCTGTGATTTCGTCGGGGTGATTGAAGTGGGTGTTAACCCAGATAGGGTGATGGCGTTTAAGGATGTCGACCAACTTGCCGGTGATTCGTTGTGGCATGACGACCGGGGCGCGCGTGCCGATGCGTATGACCTCGACATGGTCGATGGCGCGCAGTTTCTCTAGGATGTATTCGATTCGTTCGTCACTCACCAACAGCGCATCGCCACCGCTTAGAAGCACGTCACGTATTTGTGGGTTGTCGGCGATGTAGGCAATCGCTTCATCGATGTGATCAATCGACGTTTCAGCGTCGCGCATGCCGGCAAAACGCCGTCGGGTGCAATGCCGGCAATACATGCTGCACATGTCCGTAATCAGGAAAAGCACGCGATCGGGGTAACGGTGTGTCAGCCCTGGCACGGGCGAATCGTAATCTTCCGCAAGCGGATCAAGCAAGTCGTGTTTACCAATGTCCAGTTCGTTGCCCAGTGGAATCGCTTGTAAGCGCATCGGGCACTCGGCATCATCGGGGTCGATCAAGGTGAGGTAATACGGGGTAATCGCCATGCGAAAACGGCCGAGCACGTCGGTAATGATGTGTTCTTCTCGTTCGGTGAGTTTGACGTAACGTGTCAGCGCTTCGACGCTGCGTATGCGATGCTTAACTTGCCATTTCCAGTCGTTCCACTTGGCATCGGGTATGTCGCCGAAATAGGCGTCTTTCCGTTGTTGGTAGCGGTCGTTGAGTGCGAGTTTCATACGCGCCCCTCCTCGTTAGGTGTATTTTTTCTCAAACAGCGTTCGCAGTGCACGGTTTGATCGTAGAATATCCAGCGTGATGTCGGCGTGGTTTTTCGTATATCCGTTGCCGATGATCATGGTGACGTCTTTGCCTACGCCTTCGGCGCCAAGCGCCGCTTTGGTAAACGAGGTCGCCATGCTAAAGAAATAGACGGTTCCGCCGTTTTTGGTGGCAAGCACCGAGGCCATCTCGGTGTTATCGACGTTGACGACGTTGATGGTTAAATCCGCCAGGTTGTTTTCGGTCGCTTTAGCGACCTCGCGATGCACAGCAATGGCATCGGTCGCATCGATAAGCAAGACCTCATCAACGAGGTTTAGTTCATCGAGCAACGATACTTGCCACGGTTCGTTGACTAGGCCGATGACACGACCTTGGCTGCCGATGTTTGCTTTTGCCTGATGGGCACACAGCAAGCCGCTTTTACCGGCGGCGCCGATGATTAACACCGTGTCACCTGGCTTCGCAAGCCTTTTAACTTGTGCGGGCGCCCCCGCCACATCCAAGGCGGCCAACGCCAGTTTGGCTTCCATGTCTTTAGGCAACACGGCAACAATGCCAGAATCAAACACAATCGCTTCCCCGTCAATGTCAACTTGATCGTTGGTAAGGTTGATGTGCCGGATGGCATCGATACGCAACGGGGTGAGCGATAGCGACACCAGCGTTGCCACCGTGTCACCCACCTTGACGTCGCGGTTTGAGAAGTGTTCGCCGATGGCTTTCACGGTGCCAATCAGCATGCCTCCACTGCCGGTGACGGGGTTTTGCATTTTGCCGCGGCGTGCGACGATGGCTTGAATCATCGCTTCCATCTTGGAACCGTCGCTTTCACAGGCGGTTTTAATTTGATGAAATGAGGCCGAATCAATGTTTAATGTCTTCACATCGATTACCATTTCGTTAGCTTGCATGGCCATCGTGTTGTCGATGATCTCGGCGGCTTGGGGGAGCACGCCCTTGGGTTTGATGACCCGATGGGTTCCGTATTCACAAGATGCGTTCATGGTCGAACTCCTTCATACGCAAAATCCGTCGTGCGTCGTTGGGGGTGGCAATCTCACGGCCAAATGCCTCGGCCATGGTGACGACGTGGGCAACCAAATCGGCGTTGCCTTTGGCGAGCACGCCTTTTTCTCGGTAGATGTTGTCTTCGAGGCCAACGCGGACGTGGCCGCCGTGTTCAATGGCCAACTTAGCGAGCGGAAACTCATAGCGCCCAATGCCAGCGACGGAGTATGTCGCTCCATCGGGGATGCTTTCACGCATAAAGTGGAAATCACGTGCCTCACCTTTCATCGCTCCAACCACACCAAGCACGAAACTGAAGTGCATCGGTGGGTGAATAATGCCTTTTTTATGCAAAGTAAGCACGGTGTCGATGTGGCCTTTTTCGAAGCATTCAAGTTCCGGGTAGATGCCGCGTTGATGCATGGTCTTAGCAAAATAGATGATGTCGTTGACGGTGTTGATAAAGATATCATCGCCACCGAAGTTGACGGTGCCACAATCAAGCGTCGCCATTTCTAAGGGCAACTCAGTGACGCGCATGCGCTCCTCACGATTCATGCCGACCGCGCCGCCTGTCGAAGGTTGAATAATGACATCGGGGCATGCTTGACGAATCGCCCTGATCGTCTCTTCATAACGAGTTTTGTCTTGTGTCGGGGTGCCATCGTCAAAGCGGGCATGCACATGCAAAATGCTCGCACCGGCTTCCGACGCCTCACGGGCTTCGCGGACCATCTCAGCGATGGTGTAGGGAATGTAAGGGGTATGTTCTTTGGTGACTTCGGCGCCGGTTAAGGCGGCGGTAATAATCAGTTTATCCATCGGCATCACGTTGCTTATCGTTGGGTACGATGCAGGTTCCCGTGGCTGTGGCCACCACGATTGGCTCGGCTAACATGTCGGCGGCGCTTTCAGCGATATCGGGGCGAGCGGTGATGATTTTTCGCGCTTCAAAACGCATGGTGCGGCTGGTGGTGCCGACACGGATGATTTCACCCTCGACTTCAATGATGTCACCGGCATAAAGCGGCGCTAAAAAGTCAATCGAATCGTAGGCGCGAAAGAGCCCTTCGTCGCCGTCATGGCGAATGAGAAGTTCTGTGGCAACATCGCCAAAGAGCGCCACAATGCGAGCGCCGTCGACAAGGTTGCCTCCGTAATGGGCGTCGGTTTGAGAAAGCCTGAGTTTATGAATGACCGTGTTCATGTCACACCTCCATAAGTTTTACGTCGCCAATGATCAATGGCGCGTCGGTTTGTTCAACGATGGTTTCAATGGTTACCTCGGGATGGCGTTCAATAAGGTGCAAGCCGTCTTCACGGACATGAAAAACTCCCATCTCCGTCACAATCATGTCGACTTCTTGTTTGGCTGTAAGCGGCAGGCTGCATTCAGCTTTGATTTTCGGGCGGCCTTTGTTGGTGTGGGTCGTCGCGACAATGACTTTTTTCGCGCCGACCACAAGATCCATCGCACCGCCCATGCCGGGGACGAGCTTGCCCGGAATGATCCAACTGGCGAGCGAGCCATGCTGGTCAACTTCAAGCGCCCCAAGCACTGTGACGTCAACATGGCCCCCGCGGATGATGCCAAAAGACATCACCGAGTCGAAATACATGCCACCCTTTTTAAGTGTGACGTAATCGGCGCCGGCGTTGGTCAAATTTTTATCGATGGCCTCAGATCCGGGCTTGGGCCCGAGACCGATGAGGCCGTTTTCGCTTTGCAAGTAGACATCGATGGCGTCGGGGATATGGTTGGCCACCAAGGTTGGCAAGCCGATGCCAAGGTTCACCAGATCGCCGTCGTAAAGTTCTTTTGCGACGCGCTTTGCAATGATGTTTTTAGCGTCCACCTAAGCCACCTCCTCGACGATGTGGTCGACAAACACGTGTGGCGTGACGATGATTTCAGGGTCGAGCATGTCGACCGTCTGATGCACATAGGCAACCACCTTCGTCGCCGCTGTGGCCATGACAGGGTTAAAGTTGCGGGCGGTCTTGTCGTAAACGAGGTTGCCTTTGTGGTCGGTTGTCTCAGCTTCAATCAACGCAAGATCCGCCCCTAAGGGCAGTTCCAAAATATACCGTTTGTCATTGGTTTCAATGAGGCGTTTGCCTGATTCCACAATCGTGCCCACACCGGTCGGCGTCAAAATACCACCAAGCCCGGCGCCATGGGCGCGGATGCGTTCGGCGAGCGTGCCTTGGGGCACTAACTCCACCGACAGTGTTCCGGCACTCATGCGCGCTCCGGCTTCGGGGTTAAGACCGATGTGCGAAGCGATGAGTTTTTTCACCTGATCACCGGCAATCAACTTGCCGACACCGCGGTCGGTAAACCCGGCGTCGTTGCAGATGATGGTGAGGTCTTTCACGCCTGATTCAACCACCCAATCAATTAGCGTCTCCGGCGTACCACACGCCATGAAACCGCCGACGGCGATGCGTTGATTGTCGTCAAGCAATGCCATGAAGGCTTGTTTGTCGATGGTTTTATGCATTGCGTTTCTCCTTGGGTGGCATGACCATGGCTTCGCCCTTGATCACGACGTCGCCAGCACGATCGTGAATCAGCGTGTCGAAGTAGGCGCGGTTTTTCTCAACATCGAGTCGTCTGACAATGACTTCAACAGTCAGTGGGCTGTCGGGGTAAACAGGTTTTAAAAAGGTGAGCGTCTGCGAGCAATAAATCGTGCCCTCACCCGGATAGTCCATCCCGAACACCTTTGAGAAAAGCGAGCCCACAAGCATGCCGTGAACGATTGGTTTTTTAAAGCGTGTCGTGGCGGCGTACGCCGCATCGAGATGCGTCGGGTTGGTGTCGCCTGTGACCTCGGCAAACTGTTGAACGTCAGCTTGTGTGATGGCGCGGCGAAAGGTACGCCGATCGCCGATCTTCATCGAATGGATCATGTTCTTCACCTCATTCAATAGATAAAGAGCTGTTTTTCAAATGAAAAACAGCTCTCCATTTTTATAAAATGGCAGTGGTTGTGGCGTGCCCACAACCCCCAGATCGCCGCCTCGGGCTTGATGCGATCTTCGGCGATGCGCTCCTTCTTTTTCACCCTCGGGTGCCCGCCCATAAACCTGGGGAAAAATACCAACGCACCGCACCTCTGTACAGCTTTCCACCGTCATTATACTGTGACAATGTAAGCGTTGTCAATGGTTTTCGAGAAAAGAAAAAGGGACGCATCGATGCGTCCCTTAAGGGTGGTTAATCGTCCAGTTCGCGTTGGCGCATTTCCCACTCCATCATGGCAACCATGCCGGCGAGATGATCCTCAGGCACGCGATCCCATATATTGTAAGCAGCATAATCTGTGACGCCATAGAAGATGAACTCATCGTTCATAACGGCCACTTCCCACTCACTGTATTCGTTGCGCCACGCGAGGAAGTCAAAGCCATCGTCCGGCATCAAAAAGTATGCATCAAGGATAGCGGGTGTGATGATTTCAGCGGCACCCATCCATTGTTGCATGTCGACTTCGCAATAAAGCTCATATGTCTCGGGATCCGCATCAAAACAAAAGAGATCCAATGCGGCTTCAAGGGTGTAGATGTTATTGATAAACGCTTCGCGTTCCATCTCACGCATCGCTTCTTCAATGCCTTGGGCAATCAAGATGACGAACCAGCGTGTAAGGTGGAAGTTTGCCTCGTCATAATGAGCGAGCAATGTCACCATCACAGCACGATCGAACATCGGATCGAAATCGTCAAAGTCGCCTTCCACGTAACCGAGCAACTCAACGGTGTCCATGAAGGACACGGTGTCCTCGAAGACCGGCAGACCATCGAGGTAGAATATGTCGAGGAGGACATCATCTACGGTCACGGTGTACGTCGACAAGTCAGCGTCATACAAGAAATCAAGCGGCATCCACTGGTCGTCCATCGCACCGGCGTCATAAAGGTCTTGAAGCGTGTAAATGCCTTCGCCCATGTCGTGGGCGACGATGGCGATGCGGACGGTTTCCAGTAATGTCATAAACTGTGCCATTTCTTCGACCACGCGGTTTATGTCTGTGTATTCAACCGGCACCACAACGTTAGCCCCTTCCTGCATTTCAAGGGTGATGATAAAGTGGTGCATGGTCATGGGGTCTTCTCCGCTTTCTGCGGCAAATATGTCGTTGAACGTGGCGGTCAGATCGAGGCGAAGCATCATCTGAGTCGGATTGAGCGGATTGTAAATCCACTCGATCATCGGCATGGTCAAGTCCAAACTGTCAATCATGTTTTTGACATAGGCTTCATCAAGGCGTTCGATGTCCAACTCTTCATCGACGTCCATGATTTCAAAATACGCTAACATGTCAAAAACTTCATCAGTCAAGTCGACCATAAGCGCCGCAATCATATCTGAGTTCAGTTGCATCATGAGGTTGACGTAAAATTCCTCGGTCATGCCAATAGACATGTCCATGTCATCATGTTCATGATAGTAGGCAGGATCGATGAAACGAGCAAAGTTTGTTTCGATGTGTGTAAGCATCGCTTCAATGTCCTCGAAATCGAAATCAAACTCATCGATTTCGGCAAGCATGTCTGCAAGCATTGCTTCAGCCATTTCTAGGTAGTTAAGCTCTGTCAGCAGTTGTTCAAGTAAGGCGAGTTCTACAATGTTTTGCATGGAATCCTCAAACGTAAACTTCAGCCAACCATCTTGGATGTCGAGCACCTCAAACAGGTCAAAGCCAAAATCGTCTTCACTGTCAAACTCAGCCATCGCCATCTGCATCAGCGCGCCGAAATGCAAATAAATGTCAACGTATTCTTCGTGCACAACAAAGAGTTGTTGCAAGGTGATGTCTAAGCCTTCTACGTCCGTTTGATGTGTTAAGAGAACGTGGGATACGCCGGCATCATAAAAGTACTGAGCCGTGGTTTGAACATAGACATCGTTCACACCCCACTCATCTTCAACTTTTATGTCAACGGTGAAAATAAGCGTGTGTGCGTCGTCCATGTCCATGCCATCCATGACGTTGCTCACGACAGCAAACGAGCCGTCCCAACTAGCAATCACTGCCTGAGCAGCCTCTTCACCAGGATCAGGTGTGGGCGTTGGTGTCGGATCTGGTGTCGGGTCTGGTGTCGGATCTGGTGTCGGGTCTGGTGTCGGGTCTGGTGTCGGGTCTGGTGTCGGGTCTGGTGTCGGGTCTGGTGTCAGGTCTGGCGTGGTTTCAACTGGGGTCGTGGGGTCAGGGAGTAAATCCTCAGCCTGCTGACACGCGGCGACCACGAAAAGCACGAGGAAGGTGACGCTAAACAACAGTGTTCGTTTCATCTCATAGCTCCTCCTTATAATGGTATACACCTTTATTATACAACTTTCGTCGGTCATTATTAACATGATGTGTATATTGGTGGTGCCTTGGCGTTACTTAACAGATTATGCCATTTTGGCGTGCCACCATTTTTTTGCGCCACTGGGCGATGCATGATTTCGTGTGTCGTATTGACTAATATTATATAATGGTCACTTTATCCACGAAAAAACGCACGCCGAAGCGTGCGTTCTCCGTGTTATTCAAGCATCGAAACGTATTGATCGTAAAGCACATCGAGTCTCGTTTGTAAAACGTCGTTTTGATCGGAGAACACAACATCTTCTGACCAAAAACGTTCAATCGTCAATCGGCGGTTAAACGGATCCATGTCGTTTTGAATCGAGGGGAAGAACCGTCCGAGATAACTGTCGAAGTAGAACGTCAAGGCATCGTCCAAATCCTCAGGCACATCGAAGTCAGGGTCGTCATTCAGGAAGATGGAGATAAACTTGTGTTCCAACCAAAGGCTCAGTTGGGCTGCGGTGGGTAAGTCCTCGTCGTTGAGCCAATCCTCATTATCGCCTGTTTCGCCTTCGTATCGCGCACTCGGTGGAAAGAAATCGTTTTCTGGGCGTTCGGTTAAAATGATGTGTTGTCCAAATTGTGTCACTACCGGTCCATCTGTTTCGAGGAACGGATCAAGCACGCGTTCGTCGTCTTCATGCTCGGTGGTATAAGCTTCATAAATATCGTATAACCGATTGCGGAACGGAGCGACGTATTGACGGAGATTTTCTGCCCGCATGGGGTTGGTGGGGCTAAGGTTTTCATGTCGTAAAATCAACCCAGCTTGCTTGTATTGACCCCAGGTTTCATCGTCGTGAGAAGCCTCGAGGTACGTTTTGGCAATGGCTGCGAAGGGCGCTCCATCCTCGTGCAACGCTCGAATATCTAAGACAAATGCGTCAATTAATGCGTCGTGTGCCGCCTTAGCTTCTGGGCTCAGCCCATCGAGAAACGCCGTGTAATCATCGGGGGCGAAGTTCTCGTCGAAATCGACGTAAATTAGCAGATGCTCCACATCCAGACGGAAATAGTCATCGCGTCGAGTGGCAGCGTAATCAAGCGCTTTTTCAAGGTCAAGGTTATCGGGGATGGTGTGATTAGCAACATCCCAAAGCAACACGTATAACAGCAAGTCGATGTCGTCGGTTCGGCCGAACTCCGAGACGATAAAGTAATCGAAGTCATCGCCCTGTTCCTCGCGCAGACTCTCAATTTCCTCAAACAACCCGAGAATATGCGCATGATCGTTGTCGCGGATATCGCGTGGTTCACCATATAGTAACGTGAAATAGTCGCTTTGATGCAGCCATGCTTCCTTGGCCATTTCAACCACGACTTGACCACCTAGTCGTTCAAGCAAGAACGCGAAATACGCGTCAGTGTCAAGCGTTTGGGCATCCACCGTGGCGACGTCAAAGCCATCCCTTGCCTCGAAAGAAGCAACCACGTCAGCTTGTCCTTGGGTCACAACATCGTCGATATCGCGGTAGGCGCGATGCAAAAACGCATCATGCATCACCAAACCGTGATCATGGCGCTTATGCATCATCGCTTCGATCTCCAACGCCGCGCTGTATTGGCTTTCGATATATTCATTAACCAACGCATCATAGGCCTCGTCATCTAAAGCTTCAAACGGCGTCAGCGGGGCTTGGTCGACGATAAAGTAAAGCACACGGTATCGACTCAACCGTTCATCGCTCCTGTGAACGCGTCGAGGTTCGATGGTGTAACGCGGTCCATCAACTGACAGTTCATCGAACAAAATGTTTGCTAAAAGCGCGTTATTAGCCTCCTTAGCAAACACCCGATAATCAAAGTGGAAATGCGGGGCGTCGAGTGCTGCTGTGTCAAGGGTCATTGACGAATCGAGAGCCTCGCGGTAAGGATAGCGGTCATTATACAGGGTCACAAAGTATTCGAACACCTCGTCCTCCGTTAACCGTTCGGTGTTGGAGTCATTGAAGTCACCAAGCCGTAAGGTTTCGATAGGCTCCTCGCCGAAATACCAGCCGATGCCGCCATCATACAAAAACACGAGGTCATGGGCATGGAATGCCTCAAGCGCTGCCTTGGCGGTTGGATACACGAGAGAAATCGCGGTGATATCTCCTCGGTTGGCCTTCTGGTAATGCTGACGTAACGCGGCGCTGAAATCATTGGCATCGGTGTGATCCACCATGTAGTCATAGGCCACGTCGCGGCGCGCAAGGTTAAGGCGGATGAACGTCTCAACAGACGTTTCGTCAGTCGGATCGACGCCGTAGCGGAGCAACGTCATGGTAAAGTTTTCTAAAGCATGCTTCGCCTGCACAGGGTTGCTTTCAATGGTGTCGATTTCATCGCTGTCGGTCGTGCCATAACGCAGCAACAAACGCTCTTCTTCAATGCGGTCGGGCTCGATGGCTGCCATGCGGTCGGCAAGCAACGTTTCATCGATCATGTCAAGCAAGAAGTTGACGCCTTCGCTGTTTAGGCGTTGTGTGTCAATGGCGATTAAGCGGTTGAATACGTCGCCACGGGTGATGCGTGTTTCCCCATCGTCTAAAAAAACCGCGTCGGCATCATCGATGCGTACGCGTTCGATGTCGGCTTCGTCTCGACGGCATGCGCCGAGCGTGATGGCAAGGATTGCCGTCATCATAAATAGCATTGTTTTTTTCATGCGTGGACCTCCTAAAGATGCATGCTTTCATTGTATACGTTGGGCCCTTTGCTTTCAACCGTTTTTATCGCATCTTTCAAAAATGATGCAGTAACCGACGATTAACCATACAGTCTTGATGGTCAACCGCTATCACTTGCAGTATAATAAAGATGTAGGAGGTGACCGAATGCGATTGCTTTATGCCGATCAGTGGCGAAAACTGTGGGCACGCCCCTTTGAAATACTCGGGTTATGTTTGATCGTTTTTGTCGTTTTCACGGCTTTTTTTGCCATTCGCACGGCCGGTGATCGCCTTCAAGACCCGATTGAAGCCTATTACGATCAACAGAACGTTGAAGATTTTCACATCAGCCTCGGCATGCTTGACTTCAATCACCTTAGTGGCGCACAACGGTGGGACGTCTATCTTACGACCCAAGCATACTTGCACGGTTTTGTGCCACCCAACGAAAACGATCCGCTACAAATGAATGCGTTTAACGGGTTCATGCTTGATGTGATATACGATTATCCGGATTTGATTGAACGGCTTTATAATGCGATGATTCAGCGCGTGGCTACCCGTTATGACTTCGCATATGAAACAAGTTATCACGTGGATTGGAACGACGAAGATAAAACCGTCCGTCTCATCACCCTGAACGACACCATCAATAAACCGTATCTGATTGACAACGGTGGCGCATTGCCTGAGGATGGCGAAGTTGCCGTGTTTGAAGCCTACGCCAACGCGAATGGCCTCGCCATTGGCGACACCCTCGCGTTTGATGAGGTCGAGCTAACAATTTCTGGTTTTATCTACAGCCCGCAGTTTACCATGCCTGCGCTCAAGTTCGACTCACTCAGTTACAATCCAAACACGCAAACCGTCGGCGTGACGACATTGTCGAGTTTGTTGACGCTGCGAGAACCTTTTAAAGTTTACTACCAAGCCAAAGGCGAATTTCCCGTGGATGAAGAGGGATTTGACGTCTACGCCGTGATGCAGACGGACCTGCAACGGCTCGGTCGAAACATGCGCCTTGTCGAAACCGTGGTGCCGCAACAATACAACGTGCGCGTGTGGGCCATCGTGCAAGAAAGTCGTTTGACGGCAAGCGCCATCGAAGCCACGCTTGGGGTGTTTGTGGTGTTAAGTGCGACGGTGACGCTTTGGTTAGTCAAACACCGCATTGAACAAGAACGCGAGCTGCTGGTGACGCTCAACCGTCTTGGCTACGCTAAACGCGAACTCGCCGTGTCGCTGTTACCCATCGCCACCTCACTCAGCCTAACGATCGCATTATCAGTCACCATTGGCCTAGCCTTGTCGATGTGGGTTCACGGATGGTACGTGGCACGATATGTGATACCGCACGCGCCATTTA
The DNA here is from genome assembly GCA_007132465.1 of Candidatus Izemoplasma sp. Lineage (GTDB taxonomy): Bacteria > Bacillota_I > Bacilli_A > Izemoplasmatales > Izemoplasmataceae > SLQR01. The sequence goes on along the minus strand of SLOP01000018.1, from coordinate 45,310 downwards.
CGATGCCTTGGACGACCATCCTTTGGGCGGGCATTGTGCCGATGCTGGTGCTGCATGTGTACGCGTTTTGCATCGCTATATCCGCCCTCAAGCGGCGTGGCCATGATCGTCTGACACCAGGATGGCTGCGCGTGAAACGCCTCGGCCACCTCGCCTTTCAAGGAACCCTGTACCTCGGCATCGCGACGCTCTTTCTTTTCGGTCGTTACGGCCAAGGCGTCGTCGATGCGTTAATCGATGACACCTTGAGAGGAAAACACTATGATCGCATGGCTTACCTTTATCAGCACGAAACCGCGCCACCTGAAGAAGGTGAACCGTTTCTTTATGGCAGCGTGCGACTGGTGTCCACCAATGACGGCTTTCACCGGGACGCGATTTACGCTCAAGCTTATGGCCTCGATGAAAGCGTGACACGATGGAAAATCACCGATGATCAACATGTTGCGTTGCAAGACGGCGTTTTCGTCTCGCGACAGTTTGCCCGGATTCACGCTGTGAGCACGGGCGATGAAGTGGTGTTTGAAGGCCGTGGTCAACAAGGAAAACGCATCACCCTAACCGTAGCTGGCATAGCCGATGAAGCGGTCGAAAGCGCCGTGTACTTTTACCGTGATGACTTGCGCGAAGCGCTCGGGTTCACAGAGACCACCACGGTGCATAACGGCCTGTTGTTGGTCGGCGACGAATCCGTCGGAGAAGCCCGTGCGTGGCGCGTGGTTGACCCTCGTGTCATCGCCGCGGAGATGGATGGCTTGTTTCGTTCCACGATGCGCGTCATCGATGTGACCATGGTGCTCGCCTCGCTGACTGCGGCATTCATGTTTGTCTACGTTGTTCGCGATGGATTGGTTCGACAAATGGATGTGTTTGTGACGCTCAAAGCCCTAGGCTATCGCGCATCAGAATCATATCGGCGGTTTTTAGGCACAGCGTTCATCGTGTTGTTGGGTGCGTTTTGGTTGGCCCATCTGGTGGCTCGGGCGCTGATGACGCTGACCCTGAGGGCCTTTGAAAACATCCTTGGCATTGTCCATGTGTTCACGACGCCTTGGTTAATCTTATCACTATCGTATGTTGGTCTAACGTTACTGTTTGTCGGTGTGACCATCTTGGTCCACCACGCGTTCTTCCGCCGGCCGCTTAGCGAACTCTTAAAAAAAGTTTGACGCCTAGGCGTCAAACCATTCGAAATCGTCTTGGCTTCCAAAATGCCAATCGTGATTGGAAAACGTTAAAAAGTAGATTTTGTCGTTTGCTTCGTACCCGAAGACCACTTGTTTTGTCTTCGTGTCGTAGTAGGGAACATAGCGGGTTTTGCCGATTTTCACCGATTCGTTCGATGGAATTGGTTCAAACCGCGTCGATTGTTTGGCCACGTTGTTTTGAAAGCGACCGGCAAGCACGAGGTGTTTAGCGCGTGTGATTAAGGTATCCATGAATTACTCCCTCCGTTGGTGTGTGAGGCAACACGGGTTATTCCCATTATAGCACGACGAGGGTTATGTGCGAACCAAAACGAGTCGAAAGGGGTGTCACCATGAAACGCAACGATCTAAAAGGAGACATCATCCGTGCTGGCTTCAAGGCGTTTGCAAAAGCAGATTACCAACACGTTTCAACGAACCAGATCGTTGAAGATGCGCGCGTATCAAAAGGGCTATTGTTTCATTACTTCCGCAGCAAGCCACAGCTTTACCTCTCGCTTTATGAAACCGCTTGGAACATCATTCACCGTGACACGTTCGATAATTTCCCGTTCTCAGACCGGGATGTGTTCGAACGGTTAAAGGCCCTTGTCATGCGGAAGAGTGAAGCGATGCATAAACACAAGACGTTGACCGCCTTCATCAAGCGCGTGCACATGCACACAACCAACACAGACATTGTCAAAGCCCGCGGAAACATCTACCAGCAGTTTCAGCAACGAAACTACAAGCGGGTGTTTGAAGACATCGACACCTCGGCGTTTCGCAACCGCGAGTATCTCGATGAAATTTATAAGATTGTGACCTGGACGTTCACCAAAATCCACAACGACTGGGACCGTGCACACGGCTCAAAAGATACCATCGAAGCAATGAAAATTCTGGAAAATGAGTTGGTTCACTACACTAAGTTTTTTAAGACGTTTTTCTATCAATAAAAAAAGCGCACACGGGTGCGCTACGTAAGGGTTTCGATGACACGGGACAAGTGCCCAAAGGCCATCACAAAAAAAGCGTAGGTCAACAGCGGCAATAACACGAGCCCGACTAATGCGTTGGGCACAAGCAGTTTGTCTGGCTTGCGCCGTCTGGCCAACCGACGGGCGAGGACATATTGCAGCGTCCGGGTGAAATAGTGGATGAAAACCCACATTTGAACCAATGCCGTGAGGAAAAAGAGCCCGCAAAGTAAGCCAACGAGCGTGTAAATCCACACCGACACCGCCAAATGCACGATGCCGATGACGTTAAGTTTCACCAGGGCGTGCCACAAGGTTTTCGCTTGCATGCGTCATCACCTCCTGTTGATGTGGGTTACGTCTTGACTTCGTAGTAGCCGAGCCCGATAGCCCCAGGCCCCGCATGGGCGCCCACAGCCGGCGTCAGCGGCATGCTGAAGACAGACGTTAGGGTCGGGTCGGCGGCGGTTAATGCCGCTTCGATGAAATCACGGACCTCCGGGTTGTTCGCGTGACAAATAAACGGCTCGACGCGTTTGCCTTCGGTTTCCTGTAGATACATTTCGATAACGCGATTCACGGCTTTCTTGAACGTTCGGATTTTCTCGACGTTCTCAACAACCCCTTCGCTGTTAATGTGCAAAAGCGGTTTGATTTTCAACATGCTTCCCATAAACCCCTGGGCGTTCGAGAGACGCCCATTTTTTACGAGGTATGCCAAGGTATCGACGGCGAAGTAAATGTGATTGTGCGCACGGATGTGTTCAAGTTCAGCAACAATGGCGTCAACCGATTTTCCTTGCTTGGCCATGTCGGCGGCGGTTAAGGCCATCTTCGCTTGCGGAAAGGCCACGGATTTTGAATCAAAGACCACAATGTTTATGGATGGTATGTGTTCGGCGGCGACTTGGGCCGCACCGTAGATTCCGCTCATGTGGCTTGAAATCGTGACGACAATGAGATCAGTATAGCCTTTGTCGGCCATCGTTTGGTATGTTTCAACCATCGATGCCGTCGCCGGTTGGCTCGTTTTAGGAAAGATGGATGTATCGCTTTGAATGCGTTCATAAAACGCCTCAGCGGTTAACCCCACATGATCGAGGTACTCTTCTTCGCCAAGATGAATCATCGACCGCATGATGGGGATGTCAAAGTCGTGGTCAAAGTAATCGAGGCAGGCGTTGGTGTCGGTCACGACACCGATTTTTCGTTCCATGGTTCAATCGTCCTTTCTACGGGTGAAGTGTTCGAGGATAAAGACACGGCTCTCAGCCTGTGCCTTAATGGTGAGGGTGTCGTCAGTTATTATCGCATCAAGCGCCTGTAGCGGTTCTCCGTTGACGGTGATGTTTCCTTCAAGCAGCACCAAAAAAAACGTGCTGGTGGCGTCGGCGATGCGCTTTGTTTCGACGCCTTCTTCGATGTCGAGAATATGAACGTTTAGGCTTTGATGAACTTGGATTCTACCAGGCATCGGGTGGTTCACCACGGCGCGTAACGGCTTATTTAACCGATCGCGTTTGGTGAACGTGGTGCGAGCATAGGTCGGCTGGCGTGTGAGGCTTGTCGGTTCCAACCACACGTGCACAAGCTTCAGCGGCTCGTCGCGTTCATTGGTTTCGCTGTGCGATATTCCCGACCCGGCGGTGGTGTGCTGCATCGCGCCGGCGGCCAAAGCGACGTCGTTAGAAAGTGAATCACGATGGGTTAGGGTGCCTTCATAGACATAGGTCAAGATGTCGATGTCTCGGTGTTTATGCGTGTCGTAACCGCCACCGGGAGCGATGGTTTCAACACTAAAATAGCGCACGCCTTCAAAAGGCTTCTTCAGCATGTAGCGCACGATGGTAATCAGTGGTTGTTCATCGTGTATCCGCGCCTCGCGGCGCAAAACCTTATGCATGGTTCCCCTCCTTAAACATCGGCGTTTCTGGCAAGAATAAACAGTAAGTCGCTCAACCGGTTGAGGTACTGACGGGCTAAGGCGAGATCCTCACGAGCGTGATGGTTGATGAAACGAACCAGCGTGCGTTCGGCCCGCCGCGCGACCGCGCGCGCCAAGTCAAACCATGCGCCTGATGAACTGGTGTCGCTACCGGGCAAGAAGAACCGCGGTTCGATTGGTTTTTTCTCAAGCAACTCCGCTTCTTGCGCTTCGAGATCTTCAACGTCTTCATCGGTCACGTTGGCAAGTTTCTCGTAACGGGCGTGATCCGTTTTAGGGTTGGTCGCTATCATGGCGTTCATGTCTTGCAGCTTCCGTTGGATGGTTCGTATGGGGTCGTAATCCGTTGCGTGGAAACAAAGCCCCAACACAGAACTGAGTTCATCGTTGGTCCCGAGCGCTTCAAAAAGCAAATCGTCTTTTCGAAACGTTTCATTAGAGTAGTTTTTTGACGTGCCCTGGTCGCCTTGCTTGGTGGTCACTTGGCTAAATTTTCGTATGCTCATGGTGTCCTCCTTATCAGGGTTATTATACCATGTCTCACGGCTGAGATGAAGCCACTTAGCGTTTCATCTTGCGAACGCGCATCAGCGATAAGGCCACAAAGACCGCTGTCCAGACCAACGCCATGGCGATCAGTGCCCAAAGCCCGGGTGACAGCCCAAAAAACTCAAGACGAACGCCCATGTTCAAGGAAAACGCCTCCACGTTCATGCCGTGTTCGGCCATCTGTATTAACGCATTGTCCATGTAGATCAAACGAAATGCGCTGGCCATGTGCATCGTCGGCAACAGACTTAACAACGTCTGAGTAAACGAAGGCAACCCTCCGATGACGACGTAAATGCCCGCTAAAAATCCAATCAGGGTTCCGATCAAGGTGCTTAAGGTGCCATGGCTGTTTGACGTCTTAAGCAGCGTCACCACATAGAAGAACACACTTGAAAAAAGCGCCGTTGAAATCACAATCAACCCGAGCAAACGCAACCAATCCCAAACCGGCAAAAGATCGCCATACACCAGCAGCATGTAAACTTGGCCGACGGCCAGGTTCAAGATGCCGAGCACAACGCCGATGATTAAAGCCGACAATAAGTAGCTGATCACGATATGACCGCGGTTGACGGGGGCGACGTAAAAATCGTTGATCGCTTTGGTTTCACGGTCTTGGACCATGATGCCGAGAAATCCAAGGGGGACAGTCACAGTCGCCACCATCAACACGCCTGAAAGCACCCAGTGGTTAATCATGATTTCAGCAAGGCTTTGGTCTAGCGCATCGCTGTACCAGTTCATCACCATGCTGCGCAAAAAGACCATGAACAACGCGAGAATAATAAACACACTCAAAAACGAAAAAAACACAGCCCAACGATCTCTTAAGTATACGGTGAGATGCCGTCTAATCAGCGACAAAATCATGACGTTCCCTCCTCAAGCGATGCGCCAGTGATGTTTAAAAACACATCGTCCATGCTGGCTTTGACAATTTCAAAGCTTTCGATGGCCTCGCGATGCCGACCGACCAAATCCACCCCTTCAAACGGGTTCTTAAGCGGCACATGCACTGTGGCGTTGATGCGTTCGTAGGCAACGCCGTCTTGATCTAGTTTTTTCAACAACCCTTGCTTCGGCATGATTTTTAACGTGTCTCGCGCGTAAGCGAGGCGGAGGTTTTCCGCTGAGTCTTCCGCACGAATCACGCCTTCGTGTAAAATCACGACGTGATCGGCATCGAGCACTTCTTCCATGTAATGCGTCGTCAGTAAAATCGTCATCGCCGTGTCTTTTTTGATCGACAGCACCAACGCCCAAATGTCTTTACGGCTTTTAGGGTCGAGTCCGGTGGTCGGTTCATCGAGCATCAACACGCGGGGTTGATGCAAGAGCGCTCGGGCAATTTCCGCCTTCCGGCGTTGCCCGCCCGAAAGCGTGCGGATGCGTCGGTCGAGATACGATGTAAAGTCAATCAGTTTATCGAGTTCGGCGATGCGCGTTTGAAGCGCTTGACCAGACAAACCGTAAAATGCGCCACGAGCGGCGAGGTTTTCGCGAACGGTGAGATCGTTATCCAACGTGCCGTATTGAAAAACCACCCCGAGGTGGCGACGAATCTTCGCGTCGTCACGATCGAGGGTCTCACCCATGATGGAAACCGTGCCCTCATCCTTCGCGAGCAACGTCGCAAGGATTTCCACAGTGGTGCTTTTGCCGGCGCCGTTAGGCCCGAGCAAGGCGAAGAACGCACCTTCTTCGACGGCGAATGAAATGCCCCTCACGGCGCGGACGTCGCCGTAGGATTTGACGAGGTTGTTCACTTCAATGCTCTTCATGGTGCCTCCTTAGATGATTGGCGTAAATATGCTCATGGCGACTTCAAACAAACGGTGGTAAATCGGCCGTTTTTTCCACGCGACAGGATCGATTTTCTCGCTATCTATCTTGTCTTGGGCGTATTGGTCAAGCACCGTTTGCACGGCGTCGCCGGTGAATAGCGCGGTGATTTCAAAATCGATTAGCGCGCTTCGGTGGTTCATGTTATAACTGCCGACCGAAGCGATTTTATCGTCGATAATCAGCACTTTCGCATGGCTGAATCCTTTGACGTATCGGTAGACGTCGATGGTGTGCGTAAGCAACATGGTGGCGAAGTACTGCGTCACTTTGTACACCAAATACTTATCTGGCGTGCCGGGAATGATGACTTCAACATCAACGCCACTGCGCTTGGCAATAATCAGCGCCGTCAAGGTTTCTTGATCGAGGGACATGTAGGGAGTCATGATGCGTATTGAGTGTTTCGCCGTCATGATCGCCTTGAGATAGACGCTGCGAATATGGGCCTCATGTGAGTCCGGTCCGGATTGCAAAATCTGCACGATGCCTTGGCTTTTCACTTGCGTTTTCGGATAATAATCATCGCTGTCAATGAATGTGCCGGTGTTGTAGTAGTAGTCTTTAAAGAACACGCTCGTTAGCGATTTTACCGCCGCTCCACGCAGTTTCACCTGGGTGTCACGAAAGTAGTATGCATAGTCGATTGAGTTGTCGTATTCATCGGCGAGGTTCATCCCACCGGTGTAACCAACCTGGCCGTCGATGACGACAATTTTACGATGGTTTCGGAAGTTGATGCGCGTGTTGAAAAGTGGAAAATAAATTTTATCGTTAATGATGAGGTCGATTTTTGAGCGTTCGATCTTCCGTAAATATAACCGGTTGATGCGTGAACTACCAAGCGCATCCATGATGAGCTTCACCTCGAGACCAGCCGCCGCCTTGTCCATCAATAAATCGATGATTTGGCGGCCACGCGTATCGCTGCGGACGATGAAAAACTCCATTAAAATAAACCGCTTTGCGCGGGTGAGTTCGTCGAGCAAGTCCGGATAGAAAGTCTCGCCGTTTCGGAACACGTCCACCGACGTGTCATCGACAAAAGGTTGGTGGTAAGAGATTCGGTGTGAGGCGTGAAACAAAGCCGCCACGTCAGGATCGACATCGGGCAGTTGCACATCCCCCGCCTCGGCGCGAACTTCTTTGGTGATGTAAGAATCATCGTGGATACGCGGGCGCCGGCGATACCTTAGGCTGTATTTAAAGTTTCGTCCGAAGGTCAAAAATAGGGCGATGCCGATGACCGGTTCGAACAAAAGCAGCAACAACCACGGCATTTTCTGTGTGGGGCTGTCACTGCGTAACGCGACCGTCAGCCAAACGATGACCAGCAGTAACACAAACGCTGTTCGCGTGGCGTATCCGACAAAAGGCGCCGCGTCGATGAGTGCGATCACGGCGTTATAGGCCAACTCCAATCCAAAACGAACGGCGATGGCGATGGCGATAATCAGGAAAATGGTGAGGATTTTTCGAATGTTTCTTTCCATGCGTCACCCTCTACGTTGTGGTTTATGCAAACAGCGTGTCAATGGTCGCCTCGCCTTGTAAAGCGTCGAGTAACTTCCCTAAATCCTTTTCTCTCGGTAAGCGAATCGGGTCTTTTTGAAGTTTCTCGATGATGCTTTCGGCGTGGTTGGTGATGCGCTCTACGTCTTCATCCAGCATCTTCCGACGCTCTTTCTCGTATTGCTCGTTTTCGTCTTCGCGCAACGCGAGCATTGCTTCTAGGTCTTCTTCGGCTTTTGTTTTCCGTTTGAAGCACGCATCTTTTTCTTTTTTCTTGGTATCCGATAGTTCGTTTTGTCGCTTATCGTGTTTCTCATCGATGCGGTCAAGTTTTGCTTTAAGTTTGCGCGTGTCCTCTCCGGCGCTGCGATCGATCTGCGAGGCGTTATCTTTTTCACGCCCGCGCAGGCTGCTGACCTGAGCTTCGGTGTCCGAAAGCACCCGTTCAATGGCGCGATCAATTTTTTGAATCGCTGCCTCGGTTTCGCTTTCGATGCGCGCGCGACGTGTTTCCGTCTCACGCATTAAGGCGTCAATCTTCTCATTCTCAACAGCCACGCGGCGGTCGTGGTAACGCGTCGCTTTGTCGAGCGTGTCTTCGCGGCGTTGAAGCTGGAAAGTGTTAAAGAGGTCGGCGCTGTGCTTAATTTCATAATGCACGTGTTCGAAAAGCGCTTTTTCTTTTTCAGCGGCCTTTTCAAGGTCACGCATGGCGCCGTGTATTTGGTCACGCACATGCATCAACAACGTCTCTGCCTCTTCGATGGATTGCAGCTTAAATGCGTTAATTGCTTCCCGCATCGAGGTGTAAAGCGAGCGGCGTTGTTCGAGTTCGCGTTTCTTAATCGCGACGGCTTCGTCGTGGTTGGTTTGCTTTTGCGCGAGGTCGCGTTTGAGTTTGCGAATGCGGATGCGGTCTTTTTTGCCGTCAAGGGCTTCGATGGCTTCGAGGTCTTTGTTTCGTTCTTTGGCTTGAGCGCTGACCAACGTGCGCAGTTCTTCTTCGTGGTCATGGTCAAGTTTTTTGAGTGCGGCGTCGTAAATCGCAATCTCGTTGCGATAGGTTTCTTCGATGCGGGTGATGATGCGTTTGTGGTCGTGTTCCGCTTTGTCGAGCATCGCTCGGTAGGTTTCTCGTTGGGTCTCGAGGTGCGCGGTGACGGCGAGGTGAGTGGATGGACCGTGGGCCCGGACATGGTCATTTTTAAGCGCTGTGTAGTTTTTAGCGTGTCGGTAGTAACGGTTGATATGGTGTTTTTCTTTGTCAAGGTCTTTTGCATAAAGCGCCAACCGGCGGCGGTGACGAGCCATGGTTTTTTCATGGGCAAGCGTCACATCCGCTTCAGCGCGTTGGCGTTCCAGTTCTTTAAGCACGCGTTGGTGTTCGAGCCGAGCTTTTTCTTTGGTGGCTTCATGTTGGGCTTTTTCGATGTCACGTTTCACCGATAAGGCATTTTTTTCACGGTTAAAGCGACGTTTTGCTTCGGTCGATTCAATGCCTGATTCGGGTTTGAGCCGTGCCGTTTCTTTCTCATAATTAAGCCGAGCTTCTTCAAGGGTTTGATTGAAGTTGATCAGTTGGATGTCGTGATCGATGTGCGTGGTTTCTTTGCGGTGTTCGTGTTCGGCTTCAACTTTGAGGCGTTCGATGTTGATGGCGTTAGCCGTCATTAACGCTTCAGCGTGGGTTTGCGCGCGTTCAATTAACAGATTCCTTAGCGTCTCCACGGCTTGTTTTTTCAGGTTGAAAAAGCGCTCTTCGTAGGCTTTGACAAGGTCGTCACGGTCTTTTTCTAGCGGTTTTTGCGCTTCTTGGTGGGTTTTATCGAGTTGATCAAGGGCGTCTTCCTTGGTCTTACGAAGTTGCTTGATGGTTTTGTTGTAGCGCGCGACGCCATCTTTATCGTCCAGTTTTTCCTTTTCATTGCGGTAGCGAATGTTTTTATTGATGGCTTCATCGTGTTCTTTTTCGGCCTCGGTGCGTGCGTTTGACTGCGCTTCTTTTTGTGACTCTATGTCGGCGTCTTTCGGTTTTTTTGCCTCGACGTAGGCTGCTTTAAGATCTTTGACGTCACGGCGGGTGTTTCGCAGCACCGTTTGCACGCGTTGATCAATCTCGGCGAGCGCGTGCTCGGTTTCATCGTTGTGTTTGTCGAGTCGTTCGGTAATCGCCAGCGTTTTTTCCTTGATGCGTTGGTCGAGGTTGTCCACGGCAATCGCCGTCGTTTTTTCGAGTTCGACGGTGCGATCGTAGAAGGTTTTTGTTTCGTTTTCGACCCGTTTATCAAGGGTTTGTTGGCGTTCGCGCTCACGGCGATCAATGTGGCTTAGGGCGATGCGATACTCGTCATCAATTTTTTGTGCCTTTAGGTCGTTGAGCGTTTGCTTTTTTTCCAGCGCTTCAACCAGCTCATGGGTTGTTTGGTCGAGTTCGCTGTCTGCCGAATCGCGGGCACGCATGAGCGACTTGGACCTTTTTTCGTGCTCCCGATCAAGGTTTTTGATGGTGTTTGTGTGGTCTTTTTCTAATGTCTTGAGTGCTTCGTCGAAGCGAGCAAGATCTGTCGTAAGGACGCCATCGACAGTGGATGCGTTGTGTTCGTATAAGGCGTCGAGCGCCGACACGCGTTGATCGGTGTCGACGTGCTTTTGCACGAGCGCACCAAAGCGGCGCTCGAGGTTGTTTTTGCGCGATGCGTTGTGTGACATAAGATACATACCCCCTCTTAGTCATATTGTACCATTTTTATCGGTGGGTGTAGTGTTTTTTTCTGTGATTATCAACGCCGGTGGTGCTATACCAATGATGATCGGATCGACGCCGCTGAGTGATAAGACATTCAAGCATTAAAAACGCCGCACTCTTAAGTGCGGCGCATGTTTAGGCAGTGGGTTGGGTGTCATCTTGGTCGCTTGGCATGAAGCCGACGATTTTATCGATTAACCGCATCGTGCCACCGACATAGACGCCGGTGATGCGGCCTGCTTCTTTGTGTAGTTGCACGGTGATGCGTGAGGGTTTATACATCGTGTATCCTTGTTCGAAGACATAGGATGTCATGTCGGCGTCATGGTGTGCGTTGAGGTAACAAGCCAGCGCGCCGGATGCCGTGCCGGTGGCGCTTTCTTCGACGATGCCGACCATCGGGATAAAATTACGGCCGTGCGCGTCACCGCCTTCAACCGATTCGAAGGTGTAAATATAAAGCCCTTCGGCATTGACGCGTTCGCATAAGGAAACGATTTTTTCGGTTGATACATTGAGGTTTTCTAAGGCGATACGGGAATGAACGCCCATGAATATTTCCCGGATCCCCGTGGACACCACTTGGATGGGAAGGTCGTTGATGATGGAAGGATCGATGCCGAGATGCGCAGCGACGTCAGCTTTATCAAGCGGCTCGTCGTACGTGGGTTTTTTCATTTGCATCGTGACGTTGCCTTCACGCACATGCACGTCCAAAATGCCTTTGCGGGTTTCGATGGTGTAGTGGTCTTTGTTGAGCATGTCGAGGTTTCGCATCAAGTTAAAGGTCGCGATGGTGGCGTGTCCGCACAGCGGCACTTCCAGGGTTGGACTGAAATACCGCAGACGGTAGTCAGCGGTGTCGCTTGGAAGCACGAATGCGGTCTCCGAGAAGTTGACACGACGGGCGATTTCCAGCATTTGCGTGTCTGAAAGGCCTTGTGCGTCAAGCACGACACCGGCTTCGTTGCCACCGAAATTGCCGCGTGGGAAGGCGCTTACGCGGTATAAAGTTAAGCTCATAACAATCCCTCCTCTTTCGGGTGAGTAACATTATATCACACCTCGGCGGGGAAATAAACGAGAACGTCGAAAAGTTTGACGGTGACATATGTGGTATAATGTGGCTAGATACGAAGGGTGGTGAGCGCATGATTTTGTGGCGGCAACGTTTCCAATCAACGACGATCTACATCGGCAGCGTCACCTTTTTGCTTGTGTTGGTTGGGTTCCGTTTCACCCTTTACCCAAACGGGCCCCAAGCGTTCATGCCCGTCATAGGCATGGCGGTTTTGTGGGTAATGTTTTATGGTCGAAATCGCTATGCCCCGTTGCTTTGGGGCGCGTTTTTAGGTCAGTTTTTTGCGCGGATGTTTTTGTTGGGTCAATCATTTCCAGTGGCTGTGGCGGTTTCGTTTTTGTTAAGTGTGACGTTGCTTGTGGTGGTGGAGTTGTTTGTGCGTATGATTGGGGAGCGTGATTACCTTGCGCTGTATGATCGTTTCTTCCGATGGTTGTTATTGCAAGGCCTTGGCGTGATTTTAGCGGTTTCGATTGTGGGAGCGTTAATGCATTATGCCATCTATGTCCTGTTTGGGTTGGCGACGCACGGCCCTTGGGTTGATGGCGGCACGTTGCTCGCCGGTGTCTTTTTCAGCGTGTTGTTGCTGATGCCGCTTGGGTTTTTGTCGCACCGATATGATGCTAAAACCGTGCGTATCCAATCACGACAGGAACTGCTTTTCACATTGGCGTTTATCCTCAGTTACGCGCTCGTGATGGTGGTGTTATTAACCGCCTGGTGGGAACCGTTCTCTTTCGGTAATGATTATTACATGATGTTGCTTTTCTATGTGTTGATTGGTGTGCTTTTCAGCATCCGTACCATTGGCGTGTTCTCCTTTTCGTTGCTGCTGGGTGCAAGTTTTTATGTCAATGCGCAGTGGTCTACTGTGGACGTGCTTATTTTCTATGTCAATCTGCTCTTGTTCGTGACGATTTCCCATGGACTAACGCTAGGCATCATTCGCCATAAACACATGCGAGAAGGGCAGCAACAGGAAATTACTGAGAAAAATTTGGCAGTGGATCAACTCCTAGACGATGTCTATGCGTTGCTGAAGTTTTCCAAAGACATGATTCGTGATCATAGCGGCACCTCGCTAACCCGGGAGTTCTCACGGGCGCTTGATATTGCTAAGCGCTTGGTGGAAGAGGCAAAGGCCGGGTACTGCTACGTTGAAGAAGACGGCCATATCGATGTCTTGCGAGCTGATGTGTACGCGACGACGCGCATTCCTTTTATGTATGAATGCCACCATTTGGCTGAACAATCCAGCGACGCCATCACCATCTTACAGAATGTGAACGCAACTTTTGCGACCATCTATGGCGAAGCGTTTATGGCGTTACAAGAACCGACACCGCTGCAAAGCCGCGCGATTATCCAGTTCAAGTTGTCCAATAATCTGGCGTACTATGTCGTCGTCGACAAAACCGAAAACATCGGGTTTTCTTCGCTGGAAAGAGACAACATTCAACGTTTTTTTGAACTTTTCCAAAGTTTGTTCGTACGCAACCACTTAGCCACTCAAAGCAGCCGTATCAAAGAAGAGATCGCAGTGTCGTTTGTGCGTACACTTGATTTATTTGACGCCTACACCAAGGGACACAGTGAAGATGTAGCCGCGCTGTCTGTGCGCATTGCCGAGGCACTTGAGGTACCTGAATCCGAACGCGATGAGTTATATTGGGCAGGGTTGTTGCATGACATCGGCAAGGTTGGCGTCTCGGCAGCAATCTTAAATAAAAAAAGTTCCTTAACACCCGAGGAGTATGCGTCTATCAAAGCGCATGTACACTATGGGTTTGACACCATCGGTTCACAGCAGGATTTGCGTCGCATTGCCCTGCTGGTCCGCCACCATCATGAATGGCACAACGGGAAAGGCTATCCCGACGGGCTTAAAGGTGAGGACATTCCCCTCGGGGCTCGGATTATCGCCGTTGCCGATGCCATCACGACCATGGCAACCAACCGTTCCTATCGCCGACGCCTCAGCAAAAGCGCCATCATCGAGGAAATCGAACGCATGCAAGGCACGCAATTTTGTCCCACCATCGCCAAGGCGGCGCTAGCGCTTTTGCAGGAGGGGTGGCTTGAAAGCCATTACGGACGAAGTTATTAACCACGTTAAAAAACGCGCCGCCGGCGCGTTTTTCTTTGTTCGATTGGCATTAGCGTGGCTCGTGGTATACGCGTTCTCCTTCGATGTAGGTGCTTAGCACCTTGGCGTGCAATAAATCCTCAAAGCCCTCGACGACAACGAAATCGGCCATATAGCCTTTTTTGATTTGTCCGAGTTCGCTTTCTTGATAGCTGAAGGCGGCCGGCACGCTGGTGTAGGCCTCAATGGCGTCTTTGAGATGAAACGCCTCGGTTGGGTTAAACGGGGGTGCGGTAGGATGTTTGATGGAACGACGGGTGGTGGCGACATAGAGGTTTTTGAACGGGTTGGCCCCTTCAACGGGGGCGTCGGTGGAGATGCTGGTTCGCACCCCGGCGTCGGCCATGGATTTAAACAAATACGTGTGCGGCGCACGATCGCCTAGGGCTTGGTCGATGACGACAATGTCGGAGTTGATGAAAATCGGTTGGGTTTGCGCACCAACGTGTAAACGCGCCATGCGATCAATGTGCTCTTCGTTGGCGAGCTGCGCATGGATGATTGAATGGCGTCGCGATTGACGCTCGCTTTCAGGAATCCGTTCGATGGCGTCAAGCACGGCGTCGACGCACGCGTCGCCGATGGCGTGAATCGCGACGTCCATGCCGGCGTGGTTGGCCATCTCGATTAAGGTGTTTAAGGTTGCCTGGTCAAACACGCGAATGCCGCGGGTGGCTTTGTCGGCGTAGGGTTCGCGCATAAAGGCGCTTCGGGCACCGAGGGAACCGTCCGCAAGCAGCTTAAGCGGTCCCAAACGATAGCGTTTATGCTGGCGGTTAACGTGGCCTTTGTCGATGAAACGCTTCAGCGTGTCAACGGCGGGTAGGTTCGCTTGTTCGAGCACGCGAAGTTTCAATTTATCGGTGGAAGCGAGACGCACGAAGACGTTGAGAATGGTTTCAAAGGGTATGGGGTACATCGCAAAATCATCGCTACCCACAGCGGTGACACCCTGTGACAACAAATAATCTTGAGCGGCGAGGATTTGTGTTTCAATGGTGCTTTCATCGGCACGCAACACGCCACGCATTAACCAATGCACACCGTCTTCTTTGAAGATGCCCCGCTCAACATCGACACCTTCTCGGGGTGGCGTGGATAAGTGTTGCGCTCGCTTGATGGCGGCGTCATTGGCAATGGCCATGTGTCCACACACACGATAAAGCGCAATCGGCACATCGGTGGTGACGTCGTTTAAATCGGCTTTTTCCGGGCTTCGTTTCTCAGCGAACTGGCTTTCGTGATAACCTCGACCGACGATGGGGTCGCTGTTGGCTTCGCGTAAGTGGGTTTTTAAGGCGTCAATCGATTCCGCCTTAGAAAGGTCGAGCATCGCCATGGATTTGCCGATGCCAAGCACATGCAAATGCGAGTCGTTAAATCCCGGTAACACGGTGTAATCGGCTAAATCGATGATGCTGTCAATGGAGCGTTTCAAGGCCACCGCTTTGCGGCCGACGTACGTAAAACGCCCGTCTTCAACGATGAAGGCGTTGTGTTTTGTGAACGGAATGCGTGCGTTGATGTATGCGGTTTTCATGGTTTCACCTCACGGTTAGTATAGCATGAAAACAAGCGCCTAAAACGCATGGCGCTTGCCGTTTAGTTTATTTGTCGCTGGCCTCAACCATCAATTTTACCATCCGGTTGGAAAAGTCGACGGGGTCGTCAATCTCGTAACCTTCGATCAACAACGCCTGTTGGTATAAGAGATTGGCGTAGTCGTCAACTTTCTCAGGTCGTGTTTCATGCATGCGACTGAGCGCCGCAAAAAGGTCGTGATCGGGGTTGATCTCAAGAATACGTTCGGCTTTAAGTCCGTGCTGGTTGGGCAAGGTTTTTAGCACTTTTTCCATTTCTAAACTCATGCCTTCACCGCTGACTAAGCAAACGGGCGCGTCCTTAAGTCGCCCGGACAGTTTAACGTCTTTAACGTGGTTTTTGAGGGCTTTTTTAATCGCTTTCAGAAGTTTTTTATAATCGTTTTCCTTGGTTTTGAGCGCATCTTTTTTCTCCTCATCCAAAAAGTCCGATTCGCTTTGTTTAAGCGATTTAAACGGGACGTCTTGGTATGACTGCAAGATGTGTACCATAAACTCATCGATGTCATCGGTGAACATCAGCACTTCGTACCCTTTTTCTTTTACGGCGTCAAGTTGCGGTTGGCTTAGTATGTGCGCTCGGCTTGAGCCGGTGGCGTAGTAGATGGCTTTTTGGTCGTCTTTTTTGCGTTCGAGGTACTCGCCCAAGGTAATGTAGGCATCGCTTTGGTCGGTTGTGAACATCACGAGGTCTTGGAGTAAATCTTTTTTGGCGCCAAAGTTATCGTAGATGCCGTATTTGATGTTTTTGCCGAAGGCTCGGTAAAACTCGAGGTATTTATCGCGATCGTTTTCGAGCATTTTTTCAAGCTCGTTTTTGATTTTCTTCTCCAAGTGCGTGGCGATTTTCTTAAGTTGGCGATCGTGTTGCAGCATCTCCCGTGAGAGGTTGAGCGAGAGGTCCGCCGAATCAACAAGGCCTTTGACAAATCGGAAGTGCTCGGGCAGAAGGTCCTTGTTTTTGTCCATGATGAAGACACCTTTAGAGTAAAGTTGAAGGCCCTTTTCAAACTGATCGGTGTAGAAGTCTTGCGGAGGGTTTTTCGGAATAAACACGAGGGCTGTGTACGTTAACATGCCTTCAACGGTCGTGTGAATGGTGTGCAAAGGATCGTCAAAATCGTGGTACTGTCGCTTGTAAAAATCGTTGAAGTCCTCATCCTTGACGTCGGTTTTAGCCTTTTTCCAAATGGGAATCATGGTGTTTAAGGTTTCAGTGACGGTGGTTTCCTCGTCATCTTCTTTTTTCGTGACGTCGGTCTTGATTGGATAGCGTACGTAGTCACTGTATTTTTTCACCAGTCGACGGATTGTGTGTTCTTTCACGTAGTCGCTGTAGGTTTCGTCGTTTTCCTCGTCGTCGGGCCGTAGATGCAAGACGACATGGGTGCCGATATCCGCTTTTTCAACGGGTTCGATAGTGTAGGTCGCTTCGCCGGTTGACGACCAGCGGTAGCCGGTGTCGGCAAACGGTGAGCGGGTCAGGATATCGACCTTCTCTGCCACCATAAACGCGCTGTAGAAGCCGACGCCAAATTGACCGATGAGCTCGACATCTTTTTGCTGTTCGAGTTTTTCCAAAAACGCTTTGGAGCCGCTTTCAGCGATGGTGCCGAGGTTGTTGATCAGTTCTTCTTCGGTGAGACCGATGCCATTGTCGGCGATGGTTAAACGTCGGTTGTCTTCGTCGCGATGAATGACGATTTCGTATGCCTCCGCCGCGTCGACCTCATCCTCGGTGAGCGAGCGATAATGCCGGCGATCGATGGCATCGCTAGCGTTGGAGATGAGTTCGCGTAAGAAGATGTCTTTGTGCGTGTAAATTGAGTTGACCATTAAATCGAGCAGTTTTTTCGATTCGGTTTTAAAATATTTGCGTTTCGCCATGGTATTCCTCCGTTCCATGTATGATTTTATGCAATTCGCCGCCTGCTGTCAAGCGTTTCAATCCGTTCATCACCGAGCCGATCCAGATGCTTGATCAGCGTCGTGATCTCATCGTGAGCGCTTTTTGGGGTTCGCGCGGTCAGATGCCGCTTTAAGGTTGGCTGAATCGGTACGACACCACAGAGATTGACTGCTTTCACGGGGCGCAGCAAACGTACCGACAAGGTGTCACACAGGCGTGTGAACACCGACACATCAACCGTGTCAGTCAAACGGAAAGCATGGATGCCAGAGGCGCTCACAACAACGCAATCGATGGGGGCTCGTTCGCCCTCAAGCACAAAGGCAACGTAGGGTTCCATTGAAGGGCGTAGCGATAAAATGGTCGAGTACGCGTCAAACACTGTGCGCAATGGCTCATCGCGAACCACGACACCGAAGGGAAGCTTGAACATGGCATAAAACTGCGTGCGGCGATAACGACGCGTCCTAACGGCGACACGAACGCCGAGAACCAACGCCGCTAAGGCGCACAACGTGGCAAGCACACCAGCCAACACGCGCCATGGCAACCACGATTCGATCAGCGCATAAGCGACACACAGCGTGGCATAAAGCAACGCCAACCCCACGGAAGCGAAAGACGAACGATCCATGTAATCACATCCTCGCCTCCCTTATACCGTCATGGACGCCTAAAAAAAAGGCGCCGGACGCCTTTGTCAACTTGTGGACGTTTTGTCAACGCCTTTGGCGAGTCGATAGCCTTTCGCAAAGTGAATTTTATCGAAGACGTATGCTTGTGAAACCAAAGCATACGCAATAATGAGCACGTTGAACGCAACACGGGCCGTGGTGTTTAGCATCTCGGATATGAGCGGGTAACCCGCCATGATCGCAAGCGCTGTCGGGGTGGCAAGGAGATGGTAAAGGCGGATGGGAAGGGTGCCCAGGAAACGGTCCGTGCGGTCGTAAATAAGTGATTGTCGTTCGGTGCGTTTGGTAATGACGCGCACCGTTTGCACGCCGAGCCACAGGAGGTGCGCAAAAAACGCAAGGCCCCACAATGTCTGATCGAGCGCGTTTTCAAGGGCCGGGGTAATCATGATAAAAAGCAAGGCAAGCGCAAAAAGCAACCACGGCAGCAGCAGTAGTTCTTGGCTTCGCCTGCGACGGATGGTGTCGACGCTTGAGGGATGTTCAAGGTAAAGCGTCTCACCTTCGTGAACTTTGATGACGTGCTCAGGACGCACGCGGCCAAACGCGGTCGTCCACAAGGCACGGATGATGATGGCGGTGATAAAAAACACGCTAACCAGCAACGCAAAGTCAACGGTGGTCCACATGAAAAAAGCGGCCGATCCAAGGGCGACGGCAATCAAGACGGCCGTTTGACGGGTGTGACCTAAAACGAGCGGTGTCTTGAGGCGGTACTCGACGGCGGTTTTTTGAGTGGTACCGAGGTCAAGCAAAGTTGATAGCTCGATATCGTAGAGTGAGGCAAGCGCTTTTAAGGTGGGCTCGGGAACCGTGCGTTTGTCGTTTTCGTACTTGCTGAGGGCGGTTTTGTCAACGTGGATTTTAGACGCCACGTGGGCGAGCGTCCATCCGTTGCTTTCGCGCAATCGTTTCAGTCGTTGTCCTCTACTGCGTGGCATAAAATCACCTCTTCCCCATTATAGCACGCGGATGAATAAATGTTTTTTGATTTTTTTTGCAATGATTCCAACAAAAACAGGCTGCGGTGTGTTTACTAGGTGAAAACAAAAAGGAGGCACCAAAAATGAAAAAACTATTCTTACTCTTTCTAGCATCATTTGTGCTTGTCGGACTCGCAGCATGTTCTTTTGATCAAGACACGGCTG
Source organism: Candidatus Izemoplasma sp. (assembly GCA_007132465.1). Lineage (GTDB taxonomy): Bacteria > Bacillota_I > Bacilli_A > Izemoplasmatales > Izemoplasmataceae > SLQR01. Next base: position 25,966 of record SLOP01000018.1, on the reverse strand, counting down.
AAGAGGCTGACAGTTATGTGTTGATGGAAATCAATCCAAGCATTGAGTTTATCCTTAACCCTGTGGATAAGGTTGTCAGTTACTCGCTTTTGAACGAGGATGCTGAAGTGCTTTATGCCACGCTTGACATCGATTTCATCGACATGGACATTGAAGATGCCGTTGAGGCATGGATCGACGCTGCCATCGATGAAGGCTACCTTGACGCGACACGTGAAGATAATGTGGTTTACGTGACCGTCGTCAACGAAAACGCCGACGTCGAAGAAGGCCTTCGCGATCGCGTTCGCGATCGTGTCGAACACAAGATGATTGGCCGCAGCATCGGCGGTATCGTCCAAGACCTTGACATGTCCATGGAAGCATTCATCGCTGAAGCCGAAGACCTCGGCGTCAGCCCTGGCCATCTACGCATTGCTTATGTGGCCGCTGCCGATGGCGAAATCACGCTCGAGGAAGCGCTTGAGATGAGCATTCCTGAATTGATGGGCATCATCCATGAAGCACACGATATGCCGAACCATCGTCAACACCGCGGTGAACGGATTCCTGATCACGTCCGCCGTCGCATGGATGAACGCGGGCGCACTGATGATACGGACCCCGGTGATACCGATGACCCTGATGACACCGAAGAGCCTGAAGTCACCGAAGAGCCTGAAGTCACCGAAGACCCTGATGCAACCGAAGAGCCTGAAAGCACCAACGACACCACCGCATAATCCCTCCCCCTGAAGACCGGCTCATCTGAGTCGGTTTTCTTTTTGTTTTGATTGACTTAGGCGCGTCGATTACCTATTATAATGGTATGCCGTGTATTGGAGGACATGATGCTGGAAATAACTCGTGTCTATAAGACCTATGATAACGTAAAAAAGGCCTTGATTGATGTCTCATTATCGGTCAAGGCCGGTGATCTCTACGGCTTTATTGGGCACAACGGCGCCGGCAAGACGACGTTGCTTAAGTCGATTGCCGGGGTGCTGGCGTTTGACAAAGGAGAAATTCTCGTCGACGGACGCTCTGTGGTTGATGAACCCTTGCGGGTGAAACATGACATTGCCTACATTCCCGATAACCCCAACGTCTATGAATCGATGACGGGAAACCAGTATGTGGACTTCATTGCCAACATATATGGCATCGATCCCGACGCGCGCCGTCAGCGCATTGGTGAGTACGCGACAATGTTTGAGATTTCCGACGTGCTCCACGATACCATTGCGTCGTACTCACGCGGCATGAAGCAAAAGCTTGTCATCACTGGCGCGCTCATCCGTGAACCGAAGTTACTGATGCTCGATGAACCGTTTGTCGGCCTTGATCCGAAAGCGAGTTTTTTGTTAAAACAGGTGTTCGATAAACTTAGAGCCCGTGGCACGGCCATTTTCTTCTCGACGCATGTGCTCGATGTGGCCGAGAAGCTTTGCAACCGTATTGCCATCATTAAACACGGTCAAATCGTGGCCGCCGGCACGACCAAGGAAGTCATCAAAGACACGTCACTTGAAGGCGTCTTTATGGAGTTGTTGGATAATCATGAACGCCTATCGTAATTTAGTCAGGGTTTTTGTTCGAGACACGTTTTCGTTGAAGCGATTGCTGGGTTTTGATGCCAAACACGCGAAAGTGAAGGCGATGGTGATTGGCCTGGCGCTTATCTACGCTATCGTGGCGCTCTTTGGCACGATTGGATGGATGTTTTTTGATCTGTCGCGTGCGCTTGAGGCGATGGGCCAAGGTTCATTGGTCATGGTGTTTCTTGGTGTCTATATTGTCGTCATTGCCTTGGTGATGGCGTTGCTTCGTGCAAATGGCATGGTGTTTCATTATAAGGATTACGACTTTTTAGCTGCCTTGCCGGTGACTACACGGACGATTGTGGCGGCGAAATTAACCATCTTCATGATGCTGGTGATGGTGATGAGCGTGCTCTTGGCACTGCCGGTGGCGTTCGCCTATTTTTACCATGCCGGGGTGTCGATGGTTGGGTTGCTTTTTGTTCTCGTTGGCGTGCTTGCTTTGCCGGTGTTACCGGCGCTTGTCGGCGCCTTTATAGCGCTTGGTTTAGCACGTCTTTTGGTGCGCTATCGCAGCGCTCACGTGCTTAACATCCTCGTGATGTTTGGCGTGCTCATCGGTTTCTTCTTGGCGTCGTTTTCGTTTGGTGACATGGGGGAAAATCCCTTGCTGGCACAACAAGCCTTCATGGAGACACTGGAGCGTGTGTATCCGTTCTTTGTGTGGTTTTCACGGGCCGTTGCCGAGGGCGCGGTGGTACCGATGCTCGGTGTGGTGATGGGCGCGGTGGTCCCCATCGGGTTATTTCTTTGGTGTGCATCGCCGCTGGTTTCCGCCGTTAATCGTCTGGCGCGATCAGGCGTTAAAAAAAGCCGTAAATCCGGCTATCACGGCCGTGTGTCTTCACCGTTTGTTGCGCTGGTGCATAAAGAATATCGCAAGTTCATCAGCACCCCCATCTACGCACTCAATGTTGGTGTCGGTCCGATTTTGATGGCCGTGATGGCCATTGCCGCGGTCTTTTACCGCGAGGGCGTCGTTTCGATGCTTGAAGGGCTCATTGGCATGGACGGCGCGCTCGAAGCGACGGTGTTGTTGGTGGTCGGTTTTACCCTCTCGATGGTGTATTCCGCCGCCATCAGCTTATCGCTTGAAGGAAAGTATTTTTGGGTGGTTCGCAGTTTACCCATTCGCGGTGCGACCCTCATGCAGGCGAAAATGGTGTTCAACTTGTTGTTGGGGGTCCCCATCAGTATCCTCAGTGTCTGGCTGTTCGCTTGGTCATTTGGTATTCCCTTGATAAATGTGGTTTTCATGACGTTGCTGGTGATGGCGTTTGCCGTCTTAAAAACATCGCTTGATGCGATCATCAACCTTTATATGCCAAAATTCAATTTTCAAAACGACGTTGAGGTTGTCAAACAAAGCGTGGGTGCCTTTTTAGGTGTCTTTGGTGGTTTTGCGTTAATGGTTATGAATGCGCTGGGATTTGTCGGTCTGACCACGGTCGTGAGCGCACCCTTGGCGCTGGCACTTCTGTCGCTTGCCAATGGGGTGTTGTCGGTGCCCCTCATCGTCTACATCAACCGACGCAGCGACGCGTTAATCTATCAGATGAAATCAACATAACCAGAGGTTCGCGCTTGCGAACCTCTTTACTTATAATGGGAATACCCAAAGGATCATCGGCACCGCCACAATCACCACGACGATGGAGAGCGGCAACCCAAGCTTGGCGTAATCAGAGAAACGGTACCCTGCCGGTGTCATCACAAGGGTGTTCGACTGGTGTCCGATGGGGGTGAGGAAGGCCGCGGATGCTCCGATGGCAACAGCCATCAGATAGGGGTCGATGGTATGGCTCAGCGATTGGGCGATGCCCACGGCAATCGGCGCCATTAATAAGGCTGCGGTGGCATTGTTCACGATGTTGGATAGCAACATCGTAATCAAAAGCAACAGCCCAATCACCAACCACGCGGCACTGTCGCCCATGGCGATGGTGACAATGCCCTCGGCAAACACCGCCGCTGTGCCGGTGGTTTCCAGCGCAAAGGCCACCGGGATCATCGCCCCAAGCAGCACGACAATCGGCCAATCTATGGCGTCGTAAGCTTCTTTTAGTGACAGGCGCTTGCTGAAGACCAAGGCAACCACGGCGCCCATGAAGGCAATCTGTGGGGGCAAAATAATCAACACGGTGAGCACGATGGCGAGGAAAAAGATAAACAAGGGAAACACCAAACTGCTCAGTTTGCCGAGTTGGAGTGCGCGCGACTGTAAGGGCAAGAGCGTGAACTGACGAATCACATGTTGAAGCGCGTTTTCATCCCCCTGCATTAACAGCACATCGCCAGGCTTGAAACGAATGGCGCCCGGGGTTGCGCGAATCCGTCCGCCGCTTCGGGCGACACCCAGCAAGTTCACGCCGAAACGAGAACGCAGGTTGAGGTTTTTCGCTGTTCGGTTTACCAGATCGCTGGTGGCGGTCACAGCCACTTCCACGATGTCAACCGGTTCGCCAGACGACGTTTCGTCCGGAAGTTTATCGCTTTCTGACAATTCAAGGCCGGTTTTTTTAAGCAGTTGTTGCACGTCGCCAGCGCTGCCGCGGACGATGAGGCGGTCATCGACTTTGAGGGCGCGCAGTCCGGTAACGTTAGTAAACCGTTGGCCATCACGCATGTGGCCCACAACGACGATGTCACCAGGCGTGGCGCGCTCAATTTCAGCCACGCGTTTGCCTTCGATTTTACTCTTATCGGTCACGCGAACCTGCGTCAGGTAATCGTGGATCTCAAACATCTCTTCACGGCTGAGTTTACCTTTGCGCTCAGGCAAGACAAAGCGTGAAATCAAGAGCATGATGATCATGCCAACCACGGCCAGCATGGCGCCGACCGGGAAGAAAGCGAACATGCCGAAGGGCTCTTGTCCAAGAGCTTCTGAGCGATACGTTGCAATGATGATATTGGGTGGCGTGCCAATCAATGTGGTCATGCCGCCAAGCAAAGAACCGAAGGCCAAGGGCATCAAGTATAACGAGGGTGGGCGATCGTGTTCCCGTGCCATTTTGACGGCCACAGGCATCAACAAGGCCAAGGCGCCGACGTTGTTGATGAAGGCGCTCGCCAACGTTACCATCAAGAGCAACACCAGCAACTGCACCGTCACGTTATCGCCGACTTTCGCAAACACACCGGCCACCACATCAACAATGCCGGCGTTCAGCAAAGCACGGCTTAAAATCAACACGGCAATCACGGTAATGACAGCGGGGTGGGCAAAGCCCATGAAAGCCTCTTCATAAGGAACTAACCCGATGAAGGTTGCGATTAAAAGGGTCGCAAGCGCCACCAAGTCATAACGGAATTTGCCGTGCACAAACAGGCCCAACATGGTAAGCAACAGCACGATGATGGCGATTTGATCGAAGCTCACGGCAACCCCTCCTTCTTGTTTTCCATATTATAGCATGACCCCAGAAAAAAAGCGCCGATTTTTTCGGCGCTTTAGGTTTAGCTCAGTTCGTTAACGGCATGGACAACTTCGTCAAAATCCGGTAACTCGCTGACGTTGTCAACCATTTCTTTGTAGACGACAGTTCGCGTCTTATCGAGCACAAACACAGCCCGCGTTTGCAGACGATGTTCTTCGATCAAGGTGCCATACTTGGTGGCAAAATCGAGGTACTGATGGTCAGATAGTGTGATGGCTTGTTGGAGACCTGCATTACCACACCACCGTTTTTGGGCAAAGGGAAGGTCGTTAGAGATGGTGATGAGGGTGACCTTTTTCATGTCGTTCAAGCGCTCGTTGAAGGTTCGGGTCTGCTGGTCGCAGGTGCCGGTATCCAAACTCGGCACGACCGATATGACGATGATGTCGGCATTAAAGTCAGAAAGTCGTTTCTCCTTTAAGTCGTTGGTGATGGCGAGGAAATCTTCGGCTTGGTCGCCGAGGTTGAGCTGCTTCCCTTTCAATTCAACGTCTTTGTTTCCAAAGGTGACGCGCATAAAACCCACTCCCTTTCATAATCGCTTCGTTTACAGTATACCATTCATTGGTTTTGAGTGGCAATTCGGTTGCGATGCGTGTTGATTAAATCCATTTTGATGTCCCATAGTTTCTGTGAGAGGTCGACGTAGTATTTGTGCGGGTGTTCAAAGCGTTTCATTTCCGGCCACAAGGCGTCGAGTTGTGCCTTGCAGTGTGCGCGAACTTCCTCGACAGTTTTGTCTGGGTAAACCCGTTTGCCATGGTTGAAGATGGGTGTCAGCAAGTTTTTGACCGTGTAGTTCTCATAAGTAGTGGTTTGCCAGGTGTGTTCGGGGTTGAAGATGGTGAGCGGTTTGGTGGTGTCGATGGTTTCATCGTGCACCGTCAACAAATCTGCCTGGGCTTTGCCGGTGTCCTTGTCGTAGATGCGGTAGAGTTTTTTGAAGTGTGGCGTGGTGATTTTTGCAGGGTTATCGCTGATTTTGATTTTCGGCACCACGCGGCCATCATCTTCGGTCGCCACCAACTTATACACACCGCCGAAAACGGGATCGCTTTTGGCGGTGATCAAGCGTTCACCGACACCGAACACATCGATTGGGGCGCCCTGGTCGATCAGTGCCTTAATCAAGTGCTCATCTAGGGCGTTTGAGGCAACGATTTTGCACTCGGGAAGCCCCGCTTCATCCAGCATCTTACGCGCGCATTTGGCAAGGTAAGTCAAGTCCCCTGAATCGATGCGGATGGCGACGTTGTTGATGCCTTTAGGTTTTAGGTCTTCTTTGATAACCTTAATGGCGTTGGGCACGCCGCTTTTCAATGTGTCGTAGGTGTCGACGAGAAACGTTGTGCTTGACGGGTAGGTTTTCGCATACGCCCGGAACGCGTCGAGTTCACTGTCAAAAAGTTGAATCCACGAATGGGCCATGGTGCCCGCGGCAGGGATGCTCAAGTGCCGATCGGCATACGTGTTCGAGGTGAAGTCTGCCCCGCCGATATAGGCAGCTCTAGCACCCAAATTGGCGCTTGAAACTCCGTGGGCACGGCGCGCACCCATCTCGATTAACACCCGGTTTCCGGCGGCGTGTTTAAGGCGGCTGGCTTTGGTTGCAATCAAGGATTGGTGGTTGATGGCCACCAATAAAAAGGTTTCAATGAGTTGCGCTTCAATGGCGGTGGCACGCACGGTGAGAATGGGTTCCCCTGGGAAGATGACGGTGCCTTCCTCGAGGGCATAGATGTCCCCTGTGAAGCGGAAGGTGCTGAGGAAGGTTAAAAAGTCATCGTCAAAAAGCTTTCGTTTGCGCAAGTACGCCACGTCTTCATCGTCAAACGACAGGTTTTCAATGTAGTCAATCACCGATTTCAACCCGGCCATGACGGCATAACCGCCGCGGCTTGGAATGGTGCGGAAAAACAAGTCAAAATAGACAATGCGGTCTTTGAACCCATGTTCAAAGTACCCGTTCGCCATCGTAAACTCATAGAAGTCAATGAGCATGCTCTCGTTAATTTTAACCATGGCTATCCTCGATTCTCTAGATGGATGTGTAGGCCTTCCATGACGTCAAGGGCCTTCTCATGTAGGTTGGCATCAAAGCTGGCAATCGCGGCGGTGTCAACCACAATCTTAGCATTCGGCAAGGCGGCTTTAGCCATGATGGCGTTGCTGATGACGCAAATGTTGGACACCAAGCCGACCAGTTTGACGAGGTCATATTGGCCTTTTTTCAAGTAAGCGGCCACATCAAAAGACGGAAAGGTCGGTTTTTCAAATACCGCGTCTTCATCGTGCTTTTTGGCGGCGATTTTTGGTCGAAGCTGATGACCGATGGTGCCTTTGACGCAATGCGGGACGGGCAAGTTCTTCCCCTCTTCGGTCGTGAGGTAGTCGTCGTCGTGGGTGTCCATCGTGAACACGATGTCTCCGCCCATCTGACGAACGTGGTCGATGGTGTCGGCGATGCGGGCTTCAATGTGTGCCGCGCCGTCGAAGCCAAGGGCGCCGTCGACGAAATCGTTTTGGTAATCCACCACAATGAGGCAGGTTTTCATGCGTATTCCTCCCATGTCTTCGTACACTTTCATTGTACCACAAAGTCATGAAAATCCCTGAAATAAGCCTTGCAGTTTCATTGACACCATGTGTGTTATCGGGTACACTTGACTTGAGAAAACGCAAAAAATGAGGTGTGTTCATGAAAACCATTTTAAACGACTCAAAAGATCCACGGTTCAACTTGGCCCTAGAGGAGTATGTCCTTAAGCATCTGGGGGCCGATGAGGATTTTGTGCTGCTTTGGCAAAACGAAAACAGCGTCATCATCGGGCGCAATCAAAACACCATTGAAGAGATCGACGCAACCTACGTTAAGGACCACGACGTCAACGTCGTTCGCCGCATCACTGGTGGTGGTGCGGTCTATCACGACCTTGGCAACTTGAACTTTTCGTTTGTGACGGGCATGAAAGACAACTTAAACAACTACCGCAAATTCACCGATCCTGTGATCAAAGCGCTTAACAGCCTTGGCGTGCCGGCTGAGTTCGCCGGGCGCAACGACATCGTCGTCGAAAGCAAAAAAATCAGCGGCAACGCCCAAAGCTTCCACAAGAACCGGATGTTGCATCACGGGACGATTTTGTTTGACGCCGATCTTTCAATCATCGCCGACGTGCTCAACGTCAAGCAGGATAAAATCAAGTCCAAAGGCATCAAATCAACCCGTGCCCGTGTGACCAACATCAAACCCTACTTGAAAGAACCAATCACCATGATTGAGTTTAAAGAGCGTCTGCTTAAGTATTTGCTGGGCACGGACGACATTGCCAAGCACGTCTATACGCTGACTGACGAAGACCTCAAACAGATTCGGGAACTGCGCGCGATGCGCTATGATACATGGAATTGGAACTACGGCGAAAGCCCCGATTTCTCAATCGAAAAAGCAGGACGTTACCCTGGCGGTAAAATTGAGTTCAAGTTCGACGTCCACGAAGGCGTCATCCACAAACTCAAGGTGTATGGTGACTTCCTCGGATCCAAAGACATCAGTCCGTTCGAAGCTAAACTCATCGGGACTCCTTACGAAGAAAACGCCATTAAAAAAGCGCTCGAAAACGAGCCGCTTGATGAGTACTTCTTCAACATTTCCTTAGACGACATCCTCCACTGCCTCTTCAACTGAAAAATCCGATGCCAAGGCATCGGATTCTTCTTTTATTATTTTTTCGATTCATCATTACTCTTCGGGCACGATGACGGTGGTCATGTTGATTGCCGACACCTCAATCAGGAGGTCGACAACGGCATCGTCGATTTGAAGCGTTACGTTTAGATGAAGCGAAATGTCCTCGCCTAGTGTCGCGGTCGCCCCCATCACGTCGGCTTCCTGCGGTTCAAGCAGGCCTTCAAGCACACGCGCGAGGTCGGCGCGATGAACATCACGCAACACGTAGGCTTCTCCCTCATGTGTAAACCATGCGTGGTCCAACTCGCGCATGTCAGTCAACATAAAGCGTTCAAGCGTGGTGCGGAGGTTGTTGTACCGGTCGCTCCCGGCGGTAACGGTTTCATGTCGCTCGATGTCGTGCACCCGGTCATAGACCACGGCTTTGTCGTCGTCGTAACGCATGGCCATTTCGAAATCGGTGATGACGTTCTCTTGTGTCTGCTGAAGCAGTCGCACAAAGACGTTGTCTTGCTCAACTTCTAAACGATAGTGCGTGGTTTCCCCATCATGGTCGAAATCGGCGATGACGGTGAAGCTGTCCGCTCCCTGAATGACGCCCGTCATTTCCTCAAGCGTCTGTGGGGGATCGGGAATGAGCCAAGCGCATGCCGAGAGGGTGTAGACAAGGCTTATCATCAGTACCATGCGCAGTGATTTCATCATCGTACCGCCACCTTTCATCCTTCATTATACAAAGACGCCCAACAAAAATCAACCCCGCCATGGCGGGGTTGTGCTTAGATGTGGATGGGTTTGTCTAGGATGCCAAGCGCCGTTTCGTGAAGGGTTTCACTTAAGGTCGGATGCGGATGAATGGCGCGGGCGTATTCTTCGGCGGTGGCTTCTAAGTTCATGCCGAGCACCGCTTCGCTAATCATGTCGGTGGCGGTGGGCGCAAGGATATGCACGCCGATGACTTCGCCGTATTTACGTTCGGCAATCATCTTCACCAGACCGTCAGTTTCGCCTTCGGCGATGGCTTTGCCGTTGGCGGCCAGCGGAAAAGTTGAGGTTTTGTAATCGATGTTCTGATCCTTGGCTTCTGCTTCAGTTAGGCCGACTTGGGCGATTTCTGGGAACGTGTAGATGCCTGATGGCACAGCGCGATAACTCATCGCGTGTTCATGGCCAAGAATGGTATCCACCGCCACCAAGCCTTCTTTGCTGGCGACGTGGGCAAGTTGATATTTACCGTTTAAGTCGCCGATGGCATACACGTTTTTCACGCTGGTGCGCATGTATTCATCAGTCTTTACGCCATGTTGGCCTATGTCGAGTTTCAACGACTCAAAACTTTCGACGTTCGGGCGCATGCCAACGCTCAGCAAAATCATGTCGGCTTCGACGGTGTGGTCTTTATCATCCTTGGTGTAGGTGAGCCCCTCTTTGGAGACGGCCGTCACGTTGGCTTCGGTTTGCATCGTCACGCCATCTTTTTTGAGTTTTTTCAGAAACGCTTGGCGAATTTCATCGTCAACGCCGAGCAACATGTTTTTCTCACGTTCAATGACGTTCACCTCGACGCCAAAGGCGTTAAACATCGTCGCAAACTCCATGCCGATGATGCCGCCGCCAATGACGGCGAGTTTCTTCGGCAATTTGTCGATGGCGAGCAGTTCTTTGCTGGTTTTGACAAAGCCCTTTTCAAGGCCTTCTTTTAGCCCGTCAATTGGCGGCACAGCAGGACGTGCGCCAGTGGCAAGGATAAGATATTTGGCTTTCAAGGTGTCATCGCCCACGGTAATGGTGGTGGCGTCGTTGACGGTGGCTTCGCCGGTGTAGAGCGTCACCCCGTTCTTCTTCAGCAGGTGTTTGACGCCGCCGGTGAGTTTTTTAACGCCCTGGTTTTTACGTTTCATCACGGCCTCAAAATCGAGGCTGACGTCACCGGCGTTCACACCGTAGTCTTTGGCGTGTTGGACGATTTGGTACGCTTTCGCGCTTTTCAGCAGCGCTTTGGTCGGGATGCACCCCCAGTTAAGGCAGACCCCACCGACGGCCTCTTTTTCGATTAACGCGGTGTCGAGGCCTTGCTGAGCGGCTTTGATGGCGGCAACGTACCCACCCGGGCCACTCCCAATAATCACAAGATCGTGTTTTTTCATGGGGATCCTCCTAACTCAATAACAGCGCGATTGGATTGCTAAGGCGCTCTTTTAACCTGACCATGAAGCGCCCGGCGTCGCCGCCATCAATGATGCGGTGATCGATGGTTAAGGACACAGGGAACATGTCGCGAATGACGATTTCATCGTTGATTACCACGGGTTTTTTCGTGATTGCACCGGCACCTAAGATGGCCACCTCAGGATGGTTGATGACCGGGGTTCCCAGTTTCGAACCAAACGCGCCGTAGTTGGTGATGGAGAACGTGGTGTCGCGCAGATCGTCGATTTTGGTTTTGCCGTTTCGGGCGTTATCAGCCAACGTTTGAATGGCTTCGGCCAAATCGAAAATGGACTGTTGATCAGCGTTTTTAATGTTAGGCACGATGAGCCCTTTTTCGGTGTCCACGGCGATGCCGATGTTGTAATAATCTTTGTAGACGATTTCTTCGTTTTCGTGGTCGAAACTGGCGTTAAAGACAGGGTAGTCTTTCAGCGTTTGAATCACCGCTTTGATGATTAAGGGCAGGTAGGTCAACTTGATGTCCTTTGCCTCGGCGGTCGCTTTGGCATCCTTGCGGAAGCGCACGAGTTCGGTGACGTCGAACTCGTCCATGACGGTTGTGGCGGGTATCAAGGTGTTGGAGCGGTTCATTGCTTCGACTACGGTTTTTCGCAGCTTGCTGATTTTCTCGCGGCGGGTGTTTTCTTCGCGTAACTTGGGCATGCCGTAGGTTTGCGCCGCGGCGGTTTTCCCGCCGGTCTCCCCTCCGCCTTCGGCAGCTTTCTGAATGTCTGCTTTCATGATGCGTCCGCTTGCTCCGGAACCTGAAAGCGCCCGGATGTCGACGCCCTGGTCCTTGGCCATCTTGCGGGCGGCGGGGGTGGCGAGGACGCGCTCGGCTTTCTCGCTTTCCTCGTCATCCTCTTCGTGTTCATTGCTCGCTTCCATGACCTCATCGGAACTTTCGATGGCGCCGACCACGCTTGCGCCTTCGTCGTCATCGTTTTTTTTCTCGTCTTTTTTGCTTTCAGTTTCTTTGTCTTCATCATCGGTTGTCTCGTCGGCTTCTCTCTTGCCTTCGCCCGGCGACTCAGTCTTTGTTTCTTCTGAGCCGTCGTCAATCACGGCGAGGGTTTCACCAACGTGGATGGTTTCCCCAACCTCAGCGCCTTTTTTCTTGAGGACGCCCGATTCGGGGGCGGGAATTTCGGCGTTGACTTTGTCGGTTTCAATGACGACGATGGTGTCGCCTTCTTCGACCTTGTCGCCGACGTCGAAGAGCCATTTTAAAATGACGCCTTCGTGAATGCCTTCACCGATGTCTGCAAATTTAAAATCTACCATTAGGTTTCACCTCACACTTCGTAGTTTGCCAGTTTTTTAATCGCATGCGCGATGCGTTTTTCATCGACCATGTGGTGGTGTTCGCCTTTTGGCAACGGCACAGTGATGTCGTGACCGTTGACGCGCATCGGCGGCGCTTCAAGGTGTAAGAAAGCTTCCTCGTTGGCGCGGGTGATCAGTTCGCTGGCGATGGATAAAGTTTTCACTTGTTCGCTGATCACAAGCAAGCGTCCGGTTTTTTTGACTGAGTTGATGACCGTCTCAAAATCGAGTGGCGCGATCGTTCTTAGATCGATTAACTCGACATCAAGGTTTTCGTTTTCTAAGGATTTCAGCGCTTTTTGCGTTTCGCGCATCATCGCGCCCCAGCTGACAATCGTCATCCCTTCGCCTTTTTTAACGACGCGAGCTTTGCCGATTTTCACTTCGTATGCTTCTTCGGGCACGTCTTGTTTAAAGGCGCGATAGATGCGTTTGGGCTCCATGAAAATGACCGGGTCAGGATCGTTGATGGCTGCGATCATAAGGCCCTTGGCGTCGTAAGGCGTTGAGGGGATGACGAGCTTGAGCCCGGGAATGTGCGCAAACAAGGTTTCAAGCGATTCGGAGTGATGTTCGAGCGCTCGCACGCCACCACCGTAAGGCATGCGGATAACGGCCGGCACGCCGTATTTGCCGCGGGAGCGGTTGCGCATCCGTGCCATGTGCGTGACGATTTGGTTGTAGCCCGGGAACATAAAGCCGGAGAACTGAATTTCCGCCACGGGCTTGAGGCCGTTGATGGCCATGCCGATGGCGCTGCCGATGATTGCAGCTTCAGCAATCGGTGTGTCGAAGACGCGATCTTCGCCGTACTTTTTTTGCAGTCCCGCGGTCACGCGGAACACGCCGCCTTCGAAGCCGGCATCTTCACCGAACACGACGACGGTGTCGTCGTTTTCCATTTGTTGGTCAATGGCGTTGTTGATGGCTTTCAATAAGGTCATTTCTGCCATGTTATTTCCCCTCGCTTTCATTGAGGTAGGCTTGGTGCGCTGCTTTTTGTTTTTTGAGGTCCGGTGTCAGTTCGGCGTAGGTATAATCAAACACGTCATCAAGGCTAACAAGACCGGACGCTTCTACGTCTTTGAACGTTTTGGTGACGAAATCTTTGTGTTCTTTTTCAAGGGCTTCTTCTTTGTCTTTGTTCCACAATTTGCGGTTGGTTAAATACTTCCGAAAACGGATAAGCGGGTCTTTGGTTTTCCATTCTTCGACTTCTTCATCCGAGCGGTAGATTGATGGGTCGTCGCTGGTTGTGTGGGGTCCAAGTCGATAGGTGTAGGCTTCAATCAATGTTGGTCCTTCGCCGTTTAATGCGCGTTCACGCGCTTCTTTTACCACGGCGTACATCGCGAGCACGTCGTTGCCATCGACTTGAATGCCGGGGATGCCGTAAGCGATGGCCTTTTGGGCAATCGTCTCACTGCGCGTTTGTTTGTGACGCGGCGTGGAGATGGCGTATTGGTTATTTTGAACAATCGTAATCAGCGGTGCGTCGTAGACAGCCGCAAAGTTCATGCCTTCGTGGAACTCGCCGTGGCTGGTGCCGCCATCGCCGATGTAGGTGAGGGCGATTTCTTTTTGCTTGCGAATTTTTGCCGCATAGGCAATGCCGGCGGCGTGGTTCACTTGGCTGCCGATGGGCACATTAACTGGCAGCACACGCACACCGTCGTCAAAGCGCGAGCCCTCTTCGTTGCCGTACCAATACAGGTAGGCTTGTTCGAGCTTAACGCCTTTATATAACATGGCGGCAGCTTCGCGGAAGGCTGGCACGAGCCAGTCTTTATCGGTGAGCGCAGCCATCGGGCCGATTTGTGCGGCTTCTTGACCCATGACCGGGGCGAAGGTCAGCATCCGGCCTTGGCGTTGGTATTGCAAGGCTTTGATGTCAGCAACGCGGGCGAGCGACATCGTTTTGTACATATGGATTAACGTGCCGTCGTCGATTGAGGGTTCAAAGTCTTTGTTGACGACTTTGCCGTCTTTATCAAGCACTTGGAACCGTTCTTTTTTAAGCGGGTCGAACGAGGTTAGAATCATGGTGATTCCTCCTAATATGAGATTATTCTGAATGGTTTTCTCGAAAAAAAACCTATCCTCTTCGGACAGTTTCAGTCTAACGCACTTCGCCCTTTTTTGCATGGTTAACGCACTTTTTTATAAATCTTGCAAACAAGGGTTTCTTCATCTCTTCTCTAGCGCTTAATAAGGACGTTTATCTAAGAAAAACGCGACTGTGGTCGCGTCTATTCGTCGGATTTTTCTTTGATGATGCCACGTCGGTATGCGTCGATGAGTTTAGCAAGGTCGTCGATGCGGTTTTTCAGTTGCTTGCCTTTGTCGGTGTCGTAGATATAGGTCCGGCGATGGTTGATCGCTTCATCACGGGTAACCGAGACGATGTCGCGCTCATCGTGGATGAGTTGCGAGTGTGAAGGAAACCGTTCGTGGCTGACGAGGTAGTAGGCGTATGAGTCGCTGATTAAGGTGTAGCCGCCGATGGATGTTTGCGCGGCGTATTGTTTGGACATGCCACCATCGATTGAGTAGATACGCCGGTTGTTGATAATGGGGGCCTCGCCTTTGGTGATGTCCATTGGCACGTGACCGTTGACAATTTTGGAGCGGTCCTTGTTTAAACCAAACGCCTCGAAAATCGTATCGAGGTGTTCATCTTCCATGCGCAGGTAGAAGTAAGGGTTCTTGATTTCTTCACGCGGTTTGGGGTCGTCAAGAAAATAGCGTTCAAAGGTTTTCATCGTGTGTTTGGCAAAGAGCGGGCTGGTGGCGCCTTGCCAAAGCATCATGAAATAGTCTTTTTCCGGGTTGTGTTTGCGATAGCGATGCAAGTAAGCGTGGCGAATCTTCTTTTCGTATTCGTTAAAGAGAGCTTTGCCGCCGAAAGCGGTGCCGTCGATTTTTTGTGTCATGAAGCTGCCGTCATCATTGAGCGGCACGGCGGCGTGGAAAAGCAAGTTATCGTTGTATTTGTGAATCATGCTGCCGCGTTGGAACAGGAACTTGACGTGCTTTTGCAGCATCTCGTTGTGCAAGAAAAGGTGCCTAAGATGGCTGATGACATCGCGTTCTTCCTGGGTTAACGCGTAGGGATCGTTGGCGAAATTAACGGTCGGAAACCGCGTGTCTTTAAGCGGGTAAGTTTCGCTATCCAGGGTGATGGTGCCTAAGGTGGGGTCGATGTGTTCAAGCACCATGCGATTGTGAAGGTTGAAAGCAGGGTTGCGTAGTGCCACGTCTCGTTCAAGTTTAAATTGAATGATGGCGATGGCTTTGTGCATTTTGGCGACAAACGAGCGTTCGTCATCGTCGTGTGTGTAATCGGTGGAACTTTTAGGCAAAAACAGCGTGCACGGATCGTCATCGTAGGTTTTCGACGCAAAACGCGCCAAGGGCAGTAAATTTATCCCATACCCATCCTCAAGGCAGTCAAGGTTGTTGTAGCGGGCGGCGATGCGCACGACGTTGGCGATGCATACCTCAGAGCCGCTTGCGGCGCCCATCCAAATGATGTCGTGGTTGCCCCACTGGACGTCGACGTGTTTCATGGTGGTAAGTTTTTCCATCACCAAATGCGGGCTCGGCCCGCGGTCGAAGATGTCACCCACCACGTGCAACCGGTCAATCGCCAATTTACGGATGAAACGGCTCAGCTGCAAAATGAACTTATTTTCCCGTTCGGTGTCAAAAATCGCGTCGATGATGGCATGGTAGTAACGTTCTTTATCTTCGTGATCGGCCGATTCGTACAGCAACTCTTGAATGATGTAGGAAAACTCTTCAGGAAGCATTTTTCGCACGTGACTCTTAGTGTACTTCGTCGCCAGATGTTTAGCCATGACGACCATCTTCTCAAGCATTTCTCGAAGCAGCGTTTTGAAGGCTGGTTTTGACAGCTGTTGTTGGTATTTATCGAGCATGTCTGTCGGGTAGTAGATAAAAAACGCGAGCCGGTTTTTGTCGGCGTCTTTCATCGAAGGAAATTGGCCGGT
Organism: Candidatus Izemoplasma sp.; assembly: GCA_007132465.1. Lineage (GTDB taxonomy): Bacteria > Bacillota_I > Bacilli_A > Izemoplasmatales > Izemoplasmataceae > SLQR01. The sequence continues at coordinate 9,705 of SLOP01000018.1, read as the reverse complement.
GATTTTTTCTTTAATGATGCCCGAAGCGTTTTTCAAAATGTGATTAAAGGCGTCGTATTCTCCGTGAATGTCCGTGATGAAGTGTTCGGTCCCTTTGGGCAAGTTAATGATGGCGTTTAAGTTGATGAACTCCGTCGAAGCTGCTTGCACAGTGGGAAATTCCCGTGACAGCAATTCAAGGTATTTGCGTTCGTAATCCAAATTATCCCTCTTTCCCGAAAAGAAAAGGTGCAAAAATGCACCTTCCCGGTGTTATTTCTTGTAGTACTTGTAGTAGACAATCAAGTTTTCGTCATAGACACGGAAGGTAAAGCTATTCATGATGAAGAGCGTAACTTCCTTGTCGGTGTGGCCTTCATAGCCAATGGTGTAGTCTTGGCCAATCGTCAGTTCGAGGTCTTCGTGATCAAAAGGCAAAAGCAATGCGCCTTTTAACACTTTCGAGTGGACGACGGCGCCTTCAATCAAAGTTTCAATGGCGTCGACGAGCAGTTTGCCGTCGTACACTTGGTTGATGACCTTAAAGACATCGTCGCCGACGACGAGCACATAAGGTTTCTCGGTGTACGCGCTTTCTAACTTCAACAAGCCCTCGGCAATCGCTTGTAAGATGGTGTTAGCGTCGTCGTTCATCGACAATTTGTGGGGCGCGTAATCGACGAGACCTTTGATGCCGGCTTTTTTGTTCCCGTTGTAAATCGCGTTTTCCTCATAAAGCGCAAGCGCTTCAGCGTCGTCTTCAAGCGCGTCAAGGTCGACGTCTTTTTTGCCGCGGACAACGTTGTCGAGTTCCCAACGGTTGAGTGACGTGGTAACCCGACTTTCGAGAATGCGATTAACGTTGTATAGGCCGGCGGAGACGCCGCCTTGGTTTTCGTCAATCAACTCAAGCGTGCCGGTGGGCAGCGCTGGGGTTTTTAACCCTACGGGGCCTTGTACGCGCAGCACTTTTCGAGCTGAAAGTGTGGTTTTAAGTACTTTTTCAGCGGTCTCGTTAATCTCGTCCCATGCCTCTTCGGCGATGGGGGCTAAATGTTGTTTAAACAGATCCACGTGCGTCCCTCCTCTTATTTGAGCGAACCGATTTTCAAGCTTTTGGCGGGTGTTTCATCGCCGGCTTCATCGCCGTGGTGGCCGCTGATCGGTCCCTCTTTAAATAGATTTTCACGCAGTTCATCATCAAACACAGGCAACTTGCGGCGCAACCATTCAAGGGCCATGGCGGCGTGTTCGACTTCTTCGTCGCGGTTGTGTTTTAAGATGGCTTTGAGTTCCTCGTCTTGGGTAACCGCCATGCGCTGGTTGTACCAGTCGACGGCTTCGAGTTCTTCCATTAAGCTTTTGATCGCTCGCGTGATGTCGCGGGTATCGTCATCGAGCAGGTCATAGGGTTCGTGGTATTGATCCATGAAACATTCCTCCTTATCGTACTCCCTTTCAGTTTAACACAGGACGCGCCCCTTGACAATGGCGTTCGCTTAGCGCGCACGCTCAAAGAGTTCGCGGGCAACATCCTCATTAATTTCAACCACGGTGCCCACCGGTCCAAGCGCCAGGGCGTTGTCCACGAAATAGTCGATTGTGCTTGCCTCAAGCGTGCAGCCGGCATCTTTTAAGGTGACGGGCGCATTAAAGCGTTTGAATACATCGCGAATGTGCCCGATGGTGCGGGCGGGGTTCTCATCGTGAAAGAGCTCGCGGCCTAAAAACGCCAACCGAGGTTCCATCACTGCAGGGTTGTGCTTGAGCGCCGTTTCGAGCCACGCTGGGAAAATCGCCGACAAGGCGAACCCATGGGTGATGCCGAAGCGTTGGGTAATCGGGTATGACAAGCGATGGGTTGCCCAATCGCCAACCTTACCTGCTTGCAGCAACCAATTCAGCCCGAGCGTCGCCGCCCAGGAGATGTTGGCGCGGGTTTGGTAATCGTCCTCACCACGAAGGATGCGCTCGGTGTTTTCGATGACACTTTTAATCACACCAAGGGACATGTGATCGCTTGTTTCAGTTCGCTTGGTAGGGCTAAAGTATTGTTCAAAGACGTGCATGATGACGTCGACCGACCCGGCGATGGTGTAGTGTTCGTTAACGCTCATGGTGTAGGCGGGGTCGATGATGGAAAACTGTGGGTATAAAAACGGGTAAGCGACGCTGCGCTTTTCCTCCGTGGCGTCGTTGGTGATGACGGTGTTGCCGTTGGCTTCACTGCCCGTGGCAGCAAGCGTTAAAATCGTGCCAATCGGCAACGCGCCTTTGGCGTCGGTTTCCCGCAAAAAAACACGCCAGACATCGGCTGCGTCCATCGTTGCCGCAAAGGCGATAGCCTTCGCCGCATCAAGCACCGACCCACCACCGGCGGCCAGCACGAAATCAACGTTGTGTTCAAGGCACTTTTTACGTCCGGAACTGACGCTTTCCATGCTTGGGTTAGGACGGACACCGGCTTCTTCAATAACGGTGATATCTAAGGCTGAGAGTGTGTCGAGCACACGGTCGTATATCCCTAAATCTTTAATCGACTGCTGACCGTAGACGAACAGCACACGTTTGCCTTGATGCTCGCGCATGAGATCTTCTAGCGCCGCAATTTGATCGTTGCCAAAGACGATGCGCGTGGGGTTTTGGTAGGTAAAGTTAATCATCGTATCACTCCTTCAATCCGATTATAACACCGTTTGTGTGAGGCACAACCAGCAGGAGCTGTTTTTCTTGAAAAACGGCCTCGCAAACTATACACTAGAGGTGCGGAGGTTTTCATTATGTTGATGGATTACACTCGCTCGATTGTGACCTTACCGGCGACGCTGCTCAAGCACTTTGGCTTACCGACGTTGCATCCGGTCAACCCTGTGTTTGCTAGAACGTTAGCCCACGATTACACGCATGTCGTCTTTGTCGTGCTCGATGGCTTAGGCATGAACCTGATTGAGGCCATGGACGATGGTTTCTGGTTAAAACAGCACACCGTCGACACGCTACAATCAACCTTCCCCTCCACCACCGTCGCCGCAACAACCTCGCTTTTGACGGGAATGACGCCGCTTGAAAGTGGCCACATCGGGTGGTTTCAATACGTGCAACCTGAAGCCACGCATTACACCGTGTTTTTAAAGAAAGATTACTATGATCCCGCCAAATATATCCCCCCCTCTGTTCATGCGAAATTCACCCATGAACGGGTGCTCGACCGAATCGATGATGAACATGACAACATCGCCACGGCACATCTGTTCCCCGACCCCATCGAAGGCGGTGGCCACGTGACACTCGACCAAGGTTTTGAGCGCGTTAAGGCTTTTCAAACCGCCCATGCGCGTACGGTGGTTTATCTGTATTCGACCGAACCGGACTTGACCGAACACGCCCACGGTGTCCACAGCGCCGAAACGCGTACGGTCATCAAGCACCTCGACGCCGCGATGCGACACTTCGCAGAAACGATGGATCGGGAGTGCCTGTTGGTGGCGACCGCTGACCATGGCCTAACCGACGTTACGCCGATCAACCTGATGCAAGATCACGCCCTATGCAACACCTTCCTCCGCCCTCCCGCGGTGGAGCCACGGGCCACGGCGTTTTTCGTTAAACCCGGTCGTCACGAAGCATTCACGACACGATTTAACGCCTGCTACGGCGATGATTTCACCCTGTATACCGCCGCGTACGTGCTTGAAAGCGGCATGCTTGGTTACGGTGAAAAACACCCACTGGTCGATGACACGATTGGTGATTTCATGGCCGTAGCGAAATCAAACAAGTATTTTGAACTGGTGAGCGGCACCGCCTTTAAAGCCCATCACGCCGCCACGACACCCGATGAAATGCGCGTGCCCTTTATCGTGTATGCGCCGAAAGGATTGATGTAAGATGTTCGATACCAACGAAAACGCCCTGAAACGGTTTGCCCGCAGTGCGCCGGTGACGTTTGGCTTAGTCGTGGCCGTCACGGTGATGTTCCTGATCACCACCGTGCTTTATGGGTTGAGTCCCACACCAAGCGAACTGCTTGAAATCGGTGGTCTTCACACGTACTACGTCCACTTTGAGGGCGAATATTGGCGGTTTGTGACCGTGATGTTTTTACATAGTGGATTAATCCACTTTCTCTTTAATACGCTTTTTGGACTCTACATACTATCCAGTGCCTTAGAACGTCTGATCGGCTCCCGTAAGTTCGCCATCATCTATTTCATCAGCGGCATCGGCGCAAGTTTCATCACCTACGTCTATGAACTCAATTTTGTGTCGCCACCATGGCCGGTGGGCGTCGGTGCTAGCGGTGCCATCTTCGGTGTCCTCGGGGTGCTTTTCTTCCTTACCTTATACAAAAGCGAGTGGTTCAGTCCTCAAGACATTTCAAGCATTCGCTCGATCATTCTCATCAACGTCATTTTTACCTTTTTAAGCCCGCAAATCTCTACAACCGCCCATTTGGGTGGGCTGGTAAGCGGTTTTGCGATTGCGGCAGTCTTAGGCTTAAAGCGCGCTCATCCGGGGCGGCGCAAAGGCTTTTCCGATCCGTATGACCCTTATCAACATGAGCAAGATTACGAGTCTGACGACCCGTATGATTACATCGAAATCGTCGACGATGACGATGACGATGACGACCGTCGTGTCTGGTGAGGCATTGCACGATGTGTCTTAACAATGTCTTAGTTAAGGAGGATGTCAAATGCGTGAGTGGATTGCTTATTTAGCGAGTGCCATCCGAAAGTTTAGCCCCGTTGATGTGCTTGTCTTAAAGCTGTTTTTAGTTACCGTCGGCGTCATCTTTGGCGTGTACCTCTACGACTTTTTCAACTCAATCATTACTGTGGTTTGGATGGTGTTTGCGTTAAGTTGGATGTACATCATCGCCCGCGTCTTTATTAAAACCAACAACCAACAATAACTGACCAGAGGAGGTTCACATGGAAAACACGTGGTTCATTGCTTTTGTTTTGCTGATTATTGTGTACAACCTGTTTCAGTTCTTCGCCTCACACCTCAACGACAAGGCGCGAGAACGCCCTGTGCCCGACAACGTCAAGGACGTCTACGACACCGAAGCCTACACCAAGTGGCTCGCTTACTCCCGTGAAAAATCACGTCTCAACCTCATTAGCTCGGCCGTTGCGTTTGCGTTTGTCGTGGCGATGCTTGTCTTTGGTGGGTATGCCTGGCTCGCCGAGTATTCACGCGACATAAGCGCTGGTTCGATCATGGAAACGCTCGTGTTTCTCGGGCTGCTTTATGCCCTGAACACCGTCTTTCATCTGCCGATTGCCTACTACGACACGTTTTCAATCGAAAACCGCTATGGGTTCAACCGCGCGACAACCAAAACGTTTGTGACCGACCGTCTCAAAGCAATTGTGTTGACAGTGCTCTTTGGCGGCGGCATCCTCGCGCTGATCACCGACATCTTCACACGCATCGACAGTGGCTTTGCGCTGCCCATCGTGTTCGGGGTATTGCTGGTGGTGTTCTTGTTCATCAACATGACCCTCACCACCTTGTGGCTTCCGCTTTTCAACAAACTCACGCCGCTTGAAGACGGTGAACTCAAAACGCGCATTGAATCGTTTGCAAAGGCACAAAACTATGAAATTCGGAAAATCCAAATCATGGACGCTTCACGTCGTTCAAGCAAACTCAACGCCTTTTTCTCCGGCTTTGGGCGGTTCAAAAACGTTGTGCTGTTTGACACCTTGCTTGAGAAAATGTCCAACGATCAAATCCTCGCTGTCTTAGCGCACGAAATCGCCCATGCCAAACATAAAGACGTCGCCCGAAACATTGTGATGTCGATGGTGAACTTCGCTGTGTTGCTCGGACTCTTTTACGCGTTTATCGCGATTGACGTGTTTCAATCGTCCCTCGGACTTGAAGGCAACACACACATCGGGTTTATGTTGCTGATGTTCATGTTCATCATTGGCCCAATCACCACGCTGATTGGCATCACCAGCAACGCCTTAAGCCGCAAAGCCGAGTTCAAGGCTGACCGTTTCGCCGCCAAACATACCGAGAAAACCGCCATGCAATCGGCCCTTAAAGTGCTGAGCCGCGAAAACTTCGCGCAGTTGACCCCGCATCCGCTTTATGTGTTTTTACACTATTCGCATCCCCCCATCAGCGAACGCGTCAGCGCCATTGACACGCTATGAGAAGCCGATTTTTCGAGCGTAATCGCACGCGGCTTATCGGGGCGTTTGCCGGTGTGCTTGTGATTGAGACGCTGTTCTTGGTATGGATTGAACGGGTGCGATTGGTTGAAAGCACGCACGACCTCGTTGGCGTCTCTTATGCCCTGCATGCGCTGCTGGCGTTTCACGCTGCGGCGATGGTGATTTTTTTCGTGGTGTATCACCCTGAAAAAATCAAACCATGGTTGGCACGCATCCCCGCCGCCGGCGTCGGCCTCACGTTAATGGTTTCAGCCACCATTGCGCTCTTTGACCAAGTGACATCGGGGTACGTGACACTGTTTCCGGTGCATCTTTTAGCGTTTGGTTTGCTGCTTTATGTGCGCCCACCATGGGGCCTTTTAATCTTTGGGGCTCCGACGGCGCTCTATGCCACGGGAGTCGCCATGTTTCAAGCGGACAACGAGATGCTGCAGACGCAGTTGTTGCATGGTTTTGTGGTGCTTGCGGGTGTGCTTTACGCCTCGCATGTTTTTTACAGCAGCAAACGCAATGACATCCACCGCATGCGCATACTCATCAAACAAAATAAACAACTCGATCGCCTCGCAGCGCACGATGCGTTGACCAAACTTCCCAACCGACGCTACTTTGAACGCCAGGTTGTTCACGAGGCAGCGATTAATAGGCGCTATGGCCATACCGCCACGCTGTTGTTAATTGACATCGATGATTTTAAACCCATCAACGATACCGACGGCCACGACGCCGGCGATAAAATCCTTCAAGACCTCGCGCGAATTTTTCGCCAACACGTGCGCGAATCCGACACCGTGTGCCGCTGGGGTGGCGATGAGTTTATGTTTCTGTTGTCACACACCGACATCACAGGCGCAAAAATCCTCGCCGATCGTCTCAGAAACCTCGTGGAGACAACACCGTTTCATGTGCATCAAAAAACCGTGCGTCTCACCTTGAGCATTGGCATCGCCACGCTCAAAAGCGACAAAACACGGTTCGCTGAAAGTTATAAACTCGCCGACATCGCGCTTTACCAGGCTAAGGAAAAAGGCAAAAACAACGTCGTTATCGCATCGGAGTAATCCGGTGTTTTTTTTAATCTTGGATAATCATGCCCTGTTTGTCAAACGTGAAGTGCTCGGAATACGCCACCTCAAACACATAGCCATCAGGGTCGGAAAAATAGCCGCTGTATCCACCCCAAAACACCTGTTCGGCAGGCTTAAGGATTTCACCGCCGGCTTCCTTCGCCCGATGCAACAACGCATCGACTTCGTCCTTGTGCTTGACATTGATTGCCAAGGTCATCCCTGAAAAGCCCTTTTCACGCTTCGGTGGATTTTCCAAACTGATGTCCACGGCGAGCGCATCAAGCGGGTAGAGCGCCAAAATTGACCCTTGGTTTTTAAACCAGACGATGTCGAGTTGATCCTTTTCACTCTTGCTGGTCGCGAAACCGAGGGTTTTAAAAAACACTAAACTGCGCTTTATGTCAGTGACGCCTAAGGTAATGACGTTGATACGGTTCATCGCAACACACTCCTTTGGTTACTTTAACTATACCAAATTATTGTTGTTTTTTCATCGCATTTGGCGAAACTTTGTACCACGCGTTGTCGCAACGAGAGAAATGGTGTAAAATAGGGGTAACGCGAAGGGAGGGACGTCGATGGACATCACCCGGCTTAAACGTCTGGCGACCAAAGGGAAAAAGGACGCACAGCACGAACTCGGCAAGTGTTTTCTGACTGGCAAGGATGTCATGCAAGACATTCACGAAGCCGAAAAATGGTTCAAAATGGCCGCCAAAAAAAACCACGCCGAGTCGCTTTATGAACTCGGCGTCATCAAGTGCGCCCAGCACGACATCGACCTCGCCCTCAACTACTTAAATAAAGCCCTTAAGCAAAAACTTTCCAAAGCCTATCGACCGCTCGGTGAAATATACCGCGGCGATTTTGACCCCAACATCGAAGACAAACGCAAAGCCGCCGAGTGTTTCTACGCTTATTACCGATACGACAAGTACGACGGCCTTGAGCCTTTGCTTTCAACGTTCTCCAAGGACGTCTTCAAAAACATCAAACACACCCATCGCTTCCTCAAAGAGGCGATGGATTACGGCCTAGTCAAAGCCAAATACCACCTCGGGTTGCTTTATTTAACTGAAAAAAAGGTGCTCAACCCAACCAAAGGCCTAGAACTGCTTGAAGGCTACTACGACGCCACGGCCGATGTGAACGCCGCCAAGGAACTCTACTACCTCTTCGCCCCAAGCGAAACCAAATACCCCGCATTCAAAGCGAAAGAACCGCACAAAGCTAAAGAGTACTTGCGCTTCGTCATCGAAGGCGACGGCGTGCTAACCGGCACCGAGTTCATTCAAGAGCACGGCGTCCACGTGCCGCTTAACCGTGTGCCCGTCAACCACTACTTAGAAAAAAACGTCAACCGGATGAGAACAAGCCTTGCGATCGATGAAACGTTTTCTAAAACCGTATCGATTGACACCTTTGACGTCTCGCTTGCCTTTGACATGGAGACACTCTACGATTACGAAGCCACCATCGCTTACAAAGAACGCGTGATTGAAGAAGAAATCATCGAAAAGGAAGTTCAGAAAAAACAAGCGGTTCGCAAAGGCCTCAAAAAAACCGGTACCGTGAAAATCCCCAAAACCATTAAAAAAACGAAGAAACATAAATCCTGGGAAGATCGTGAAGTGCCCCTCGAACACAAAGAAATTGAAGCCAAGGAAGGCAGCGTCGTCCGCTACGATTCCTTACGCGAGATGATGCACGGCCTCGGCAACCATCACTACCCCTTCGAGTTTGGCGATACCCCCGACCAAGAAGCGATGCGTAAGACCGTCGAAGCACGCATCGATGCGCAACTCGACTTACCCAAAAAAATCAAGAAACTCAAGAAAGACTTCTCTTTCCGCTCGCTTGTCATCGCCAAACCAAAAATACACGTCCACTACCAATACAAAAACACCGCCTTCGACCAAATTGTTGATCTGTCGGACAAAGACGCCCTCGATGATTTGCGCTTCCCGCTCAACAAGTCGTTTGCCAGAACACTCCGTCGTTTCAATCGTCGCCAACGCGGCCACAAACTCAACCAAGCGTTTATTACGTTTCTGTGGGTGCTGCTGTGGCCAGCATCGCTATATCACCTGCAAATCGCCTATTTAGCAGACCGCTTTGCGGACTCAACCATCTTCACCTTTGCCTTTGATTATTACCTCATCGCCGGACTCGGACTCATCATCGGCATCGTCACCGGCCTCTTCTTCCGTAAGTTCCTCCGTACCACAACCATTGAAGAAGCCGACTTTATTCGTCACTACGATGATGCGACATTAGAGATTGTCAAGGAACGGAATCGCAAAAACGCCTCCCGCATGGTTATCCGCTTCTTGATTGTGTTATTGATTGCGGGGGTTAACCTCTACTTCTACCTATCGTAAACCTAGAAAGACAAAGAAAAACGCCTTGTCCTCGAAAGGATAAGGCGTTTTTATGTGAAATGTGTTAACTTATTCGCCGTT